>JAHJDP010000035.1 GCA_018831195.1 Candidatus Eisenbacteria bacterium
CATCACCAGGCACTTAACGGACCTCGGTATCCCCCCAGCCTATGTCAAGGACGGCCGCAAGGTCGCGACGAGAGGCAAACGGAAGCAAGGTACCGCTGGGGTCTGGTGGCCGGGAAGGGTCGGATTGATCATCCGCAACACGACCTACAAAGGTGTCCACTACTTCGGCCGCCGGGCGAAACGAATCAAGGAACCTATCAAACGCCAGGTCCCCGCTATTGTAAGCGAGGAAACTTGGGACAAGGCTCAAAAGACCCTCAAGAGGAACCTCATGCGTTCCCCCCGCAACGCCAAGAATCGTTACCTGCTCAGGTCACTGATCAAATGCGGGATATGCGGCCTCAACTTTGGTGGCCTCAACGACCACAATGACACGCCATACTACCGCTGCGGAGGTAAGAGGAAACTGCGCGGCATCTATGGCAAGACCGGAGAGCCCTGTCGATCAAAATACGTCCCCCTCGCAATTGAGGATATGATCTGGGCCGACCTGGAAGAATTTCTGCGGAACCCGGGCGATGTGCTGAAGACGCTGGCCGAGAATATGGACGGCCTGGAGGATGATGACTCAATCGCCAAGAGAGAACTCGAACTGATCCAGGAGCAGCTCAAAGAGAAAGATATTGAAAGAGGACGCATCCTAAACCTTTATCGCCGGGGCACGATCGACACCGCCCTCCTGGACCATCAGATGGCTGACATTGAGACGGAGCGCCAAAACCTCACACAAGCCCTCGTGTGCGTGCGGGAGCGCCTGGGAGGCGTCCAGGCCGCGGCGACCCGAATTGACTCGGCTGAGGCCCTCCTGAGCGAGTTAAACGGCCGACTGGACGGCACTCTGACGTGGGAACTTAAGCGGGAGATCGTGGAGACGCTTGTGGAGGGGATTATTGTGGAGACGGTCGAGAAGAAGAACGGTAAGAAGGAAGCGATTGTACATGTAACCTACTGTTTTGATAAACCGAATTCCCTACTTACAAACCACACGCAGATTCGTGCGAGTCGCAGGTGGGGATTAAAAATCAGCCGGATGTATAAGATGGGAGCCGGGCGGTCAGCTTGGACAAGCAATGACAGCCTTCGATCGGCGGCGGCTTAACTCTGAATCACCGCATGAAATTGGTTCAGGATTAGAGCAACAAACTCAGATCAGAGTCCCCGCCCAGAGTTCCTTGCAGAACCGGAGCCACGGCACGATCTCAATCCCATCCTCAGTCTTGCGGGGATGTTCCACACGAGATACAACGAGGCTTCGTCGCGGCGCGAACTCCTCTCGCAGAGCCCGCATGCCCTTCAGATCGGCGCTGCGCACCTCCCGGGTGGACTTAAACTCGACGGCAAGTTCCATGGCGCCGATGATGAGATCGACCTCGAAGCCCGAACTTGTTCGCCAGTAGGCCAGCGGTTGGTCGCACCGCCGATACTCTAAGTAGGCCCGCACCTCGTTCAGCAGGTAATGTTCGAAGGCGCGCCCGAAGGCGTCCGTCCCTTCGTCGATGGATTTGACTTCGGGATGGATCTGGTTAGCTACGCCCACATCGAAAAAGTAAAACTTCGCCGTCTCGACCAAGCGACGCTTCTTCTTGCGCCGCCATGGATCGAGCGTGAAACCAAGCAGCGTGTCTTCGAGGATTTGATAGTAGTTGCGGACCGTACTGGCCGACACTCCACTCTCTCTTGCGACGTTGGCAAAGTTGATCTGCTGCCCGTGTCCGATTCCGGCGATCTGGAGAAAGCGTGTAAATGCCGGGATGTTGCGGGTAGCCGATTCGTCAATGATCTCTTCCTTGATGTAGTTATTAATGTAGGCGCGCAGCAGAAGTTTGGGATCGTCGATGAGATAATGCGCGGGGAGCGCACCATGGCGCAGGATGCGCAAGAGATCGACCTCTCCGATCTCATGGCTCGTTAACGGAAGCAGATGGTGATCGATTGCGCGCCCGCCCAGCAGATTGTGGGACTGGCGCCGCAACTTGCGCGCGCTCGATCCGCAGAGCACAAAACGTGCGCCTGTGTTTTCGAGAAGCCAGTGAACTTCTTCCAGCAGCGCGGGCACTTTCTGAATCTCATCAATGACGACGACTTCCGGGCGCTCGGCAAGGATCTCTTCGCGCAGCAGTCCAGGCCTCACGCTCAACTCAGCGCTGAGATCGGTGTCGAGCAGGTCATAGAAGCGAGCGTCGCGGAATCGTGCCCGCAAATAAGTCGTTTTGCCGGTCTGCCGTGCTCCCCAGAGAAAGGATGCGCTCGACCCAGTCGCTGGATTGGGAATCCAGACTAGATCAAGGCTGCGCTGGATGGGTACAAATCGTCGCTTCATGTGTGGATTCTCATGCAAATCCGTAACTTAGTCAACGATTATTTTGATTTGTAATTCTTCACGGCAAAACCATGTTGTCCTGATTCACGACAACTTGTGCTGTTTCGAGACACTGCTATGTCAACAGCTTCACTCTCCGAGAGATCGCCATAAATCCGCAACTCTTTGATACTTAAAGCAAAAGGTGCTATTTATTCACTTTTTAGGATTTGGCACAACCATTGCAATACTTAGTAAACACTGCTACGCGAGTTTGACCCCCCTTGACGGCCGAGGCGATTCTTATCGCCGGGGAGCGTGGCAAGGGTTTCGAGGTGAGGTGGTGTGTTGTCAGGTGCGCCGCGCTCCGCGTTTTGAACGAGGCCCGAGAACTGGGGCCTGGATCTTTGGAATTCCCCAACCCTCTGTGCGGGTTTTACCTGCCGGTGTGGTGGATGGATTCGACTGTACCCTGGGGCCCCGGTTCGCGGGCCTCGTTCTTTTTTTTGCTCTTTTCCCATCCTCGGTTTTTATCATTTAACTCTTTTTGTATCCCTTGTGACTACCGAACTGTCTTGTTTCGCGACACAGTTATTCTCGTTCACAAATGAAGTTTACGATGTAGACTTGTAACATGTTATTAAACAAGGGCTTGGGATTTCAAAAAAGGGCTAGTGAAGGGAACGGTTCTTGAACTACACTGAAACGGAGGATCGAATCGATGGAAGCTTTCACAACCGGTCCCAAGGTTAATTTTGGAAGGGTGACCGGCTCAGATCCAGGAATTCTGGTGGTTAGCCGGGACAGCGCCTTTCTGGACAGCTTGAGAGTCCGGTGTTCGGATATTGACCCGCTTCGCTTTCAGCGGGTCGAGACCGGCAGATCCGCGCTGGACTCAGTGGAGGCCCGTGAAGTCCGCCTTGCCTTGGTGGATGAGACGGTGGTTGATATAGCCGCCGACCACCTCGTCTATCTCCTTCACACCCTGAAGCGGGATCTCCCGATCCTGTTTCTGACCGCATCGCCTTCACTCCATCAGGAAAGAGCGGCCAGACGATCCGGCGCTCTTCTGTATGCCCCAAAAGGGGATTGGGATCTGATTCAAAAGGCCCTGAGTCATTATTCTTCAGGAGGTAAAAAACGTGTCGGCGGATGATGTCAAATCCAAAGCAGCTGCAAAGGAAAAACCGAATCGCAAGGTGGGACCGAAGGGGATCGTGGAGATCTTCCCCGATGAGTGCAAAGGGTGCGGCTATTGTGTTGAGGAGTGCCCGATGAATGTGCTCATGATGTCCGAGAAATTCAATCGGAAGGGTTATCACCCGTCGGTTTATATCGGTGATGGTTGTACAGGTTGCGGGATCTGTTTTTACGCCTGCCCCGAACCGGGTGCCATCCGGGTTCAGAAAATCAAGGAACCGCATCCGGCCTAAGTCCCGCCTGTGGGGTTCAAAGGGACCGGCTGACGCGTTGGCCCAATTACGGAAGTGAGGTGCAGACCATGCCCAAGATGTTGTTGAAAGGGAATGATGCCGTTGTACGGGGAGCCATCTTGGCCGGGTGCCGGCTGTACTTCGGTTATCCGATTACCCCGGCGAGTGAAATTGCGGAAACGGCCGCGAAGTTCTTTCCCCTCGTCGGAGGTTCGTTCCTCCAAGCCGAATCGGAAGTCGCCGCGATCAATATGGTCTATGGCGCCGCCGCGGCGGGTGTGCGCGCGATGACCGCCTCTTCGGGACCGGGAATCAGTCTGAAACAAGAGGGGATCTCATACCTTGCCGGATCGGAATTGCCTTGTGTCATCGTCGATATCATGCGGGGCGGCCCGGGGTTGGGGAATATTGCTCCCGAACAGGGCGATTATAATCAGGTCGTTAAGGGTGGCGGGCACGGCAATTACAAGACGATTGTTGTGGCACCCGCTTCCGTTCAGGAAATGTGTGATTTCGCCTTTCTCGCTTTCGAATTGGCGGATCGTTATCGCAATCCGGTTTGCATCCTTACGGATGGATTCATCGGCCAGATGATGGAGCCGGTCGAATTCCCCGAGCCGATCAAAGAGATTCCCAAGAAACCTTGGTCCGTCGATCCACAATACAAGATCCGCGAAAACCTCATTTCCTCGATCTATCTCAGCAATGTTGAACTTGAAGCCCACATCAATCATTTGCAGGACAAATACCGCGAGGTGGAGAAGAACGAGATCCGTTACGAAACGTATAAGACCGAAGACGCCGACCTGATCTTAATCGCCTACGGCATCGTTTCACGCCTGGCAAAAACGGCGATTGATCAGGCGAGAGCGGAAGGGATGAAGGTCGGTTTACTGCGGCCGATCACTCTCTGGCCCTTCCCCTCGCAGGCGATTCGGGATGTCGCCGGCCGCGCGCAGGCGATTCTCGTCTCGGAGATGTCGGTGGGTCAAATGGTGGATGATGTCCGTCTCGCCATCGAAGGCCGGGTGCCGATTGAGTTCTATGGAAGATATGGTGGCAGTGTCCCGTCGGCCGCGGAGCTTTATGACAAGATCTGCGCCCTGATCCGGAAGGATCAGGCTGCTGCGGTAAGGAGTTAAGCCATGGCGAAGGAAGTCTTCGAAAAATCATCATCGTTCTACGGAAGTTATGAACGACGTCCCGGCGCCGATAAGGTCACAACCCATTACTGCCCCGGTTGCGGTCATGGAAACGTTCACAAACTGATTGCCGAGACGATCGAGGATATGGGCATACAAGATCGCACCATCTTCGTGAGTCCGGTCGGTTGCAGTGTCTTCGCCTATTATTATTTTGCGACAGGAAACGTACAAGTCGCGCACGGCCGGGCTCCCGCGGCGGCCACGGGTATCAAGCGGGCCCATCCCGATTCGATCGTCATCGTTTATCAGGGTGACGGCGATCTGGCGGCGATTGGAACGGCTGAAATCCTCCACGCCGCCAATCGCGGTGAAGGAATCACCGTCTTCTTTATCAATAACGCCATTTATGGGATGACCGGGGGGCAGATGGCGCCCACGACATTGGTCGGACAGAAGACCACCACCACGCCCCGCGGCCGCACCGTCGAGAATGAGGGCCATCCTCTGCGTATAGCGGAGTTGCTTTCCGGTTTGGAAGCGCCGGTCTATATCGAACGCACGGCCGCGTCCGACGCCAAGCATATGAACAAAACGCGCAAGGCGATCCGCAAAGCGATCCAGGCGCAGATCGATGGCAAGGGATTTAGTTTCGTTGAAATTCTCTCTCCCTGTCCCACCGGTTGGGGAATCAGCCCGGTGAAGAGCCGTGGATGGATACACGAGGCGCTCGAACCCATCTTTCCCCTGGGTGTGACCAAGGACAGAATCCAAGAGCTTCCCGCTCATCCCCGGGGAAAGCGGATTGAGCCTGCGAATGATGAATTGTGGGACATTCTCGAGATCCCTTCCGGCAATGGGCAGGGTGAACAGGCTTCGACGAAGATGGATCATGTGGCGGCGAAATATCGGGATCCCTTGATCAAAGTGGCCGGTTTCGGCGGCCAAGGGGTTCTTATGCTGGGTGTGGCGCTGGCCGACTGCGGTATGCGTTATGGGTATAATGTCTCGTGGCTGCCGTCTTATGGGCCGGAGATGCGCGGTGGAACGGCCAACTGCCATGTTCGGATGGCAAGCGAACCGATCGGCTCGCCCATTGTTGCGGAGATCAGCGTGCTTGTGGCGATGAACCGGCCGTCGCTCGAGAAGTTCGAGAAGGATCTCATTCCCGGCGGATTGCTTTTCTACGATTCCACGCTGGTCGATGTCGAACCGACACGGACCGATGTGCAGGTTATTCCCATCCCGGCGACAAAGCTGGCTGACGAACTGGGACAGACACGGGCGGCCAATATGGTGATCATGGGCGCCTATATCACGATAACAAAAATATTCCCCTTGGAGCACGCCATTAATACACTGCCGGATTTCATCAAGAAAAGTTCGATGATTCCGTTGAATGTGGAGGCGCTGAAACGTGGGGAGAAGTTCATCCTGGAAGAGTATAAAAAGTAACAGTCATTTGAAATTGCATCGAAGGTTCAGCACGGGCGTCGGATTCCGACGCCCGTACAATTAAGCAACCGGCAGATCATCGAGGAGATTATGGCGCCGGTTCCTGTAAAAATCCTGATTGTTGAAGATGATTTGAGCATGGCTGACACCTGTGAAAAGCTCTTTCGCAGAGAGCGTCTGCCTGTCGAAAAAGTCTACTCCGGTGACGAAGCTCTTCAGCGCGTTCAAAACGATCCTTCCATAAACATTGTGCTCACCGATCTTCGAATGCCGGGAATGGATGGCACCGAACTTCTGCGGCGGATAAAAGAAATCCGGCCTGAAATCGATGTCATTATCATGACCGGGTATGGGACGATTCAAAACGCCATCCAGGCGATGAAAATCGGAGCGACAGATTACATTACAAAACCGTTCGACCGCGAAGAGCTGCTCCGAGCCATCGATCAGATTCTGGAAGCGCGGCAATTGAAACATGAGGTCGCTCGATTGAAGGAAGAGCTGGGTCAGACCTATGGATTCACCAATCTGGTGGGCCGCGGACCGGCGATGCAGCAGATTTTCTCGCAGATCCGGGCCGCCGCCCGGAATGAATCGAGTGTTCTTATTCTTGGAGAAAGCGGCACGGGGAAAGAACTCGTCGCCCGGGCCATTCATTATTCCAGCGATCGCAAAGATGGACCGTTTGTACCGGTCAATTGCGGAGCGATACCAAAGGAGTTGATTGAATCAGAGCTCTTTGGACACCGGCGCGGCTCTTTCACCGGCGCCAGTCAAGACACCGTGGGTCTGTTCCGCTCCGCCGACGGCGGCACCATCTTCTTGGATGAAATCGCCGAAATGCCGATCGAAACACAGGCGACGCTGCTCCGGACGCTTCAAGATAAACGGGTGCGCGCCGTGGGAGACGTCAGCGAAATCCAGGTGGATACCCGGTTTGTAGCGGCGATGAACCAGAAGGTCGAAACCGCTTTGCAGGCTGGAAAACTTAGGCAGGATCTCTATTACCGAATCGGTGTCATCATTGTGAAACTGCCTCCATTGAGAGACCGCACAGAGGACATTCCTTTTCTGATCCAGTATTTTCTCGAGAAATTCAACAAATCCTTCCGGAATAAGATCCAGGGCGTAGCCCCCCAGGCGCTGCAAAGGCTGCAGGAGTATTCCTGGCCGGGGAATGTCCGTGAGCTGGAGAATTTTATCGAGTCGAGTTATGCTATCGGGGCCGAAGGCCAGCTTGATGTCAGACATCTTCCCGATACGATCCTCAAGCCGGCGCGCGCGCCGCAGGACCGCCTCGAGGATCCATCAACCCTGCCTCTGGCTGATGTGGAGCGCGAGGCCGTCATCCGGGCCCTGGAGAGGGCGGGTGGGAATAAATCACGGGCGGCCGAGGCCTTGCGGATTTCCAGATCCCGCTTGTACAAAAAAATCCACGATTATGGACTGACCCAATGGCTATGAAGGGACGGCTCCGATGGATTCACCTTCCACTTTGCGCCGGGCCGCCTGGTGGGGATCCCTCCTCATTTTAATCCTCTGCTTCGCGGAGACCTGGTTGCTGGCCCGGGATCTTCCTGTTGTCACCCTCTTTCTCATCGCCGCCCTTCCGGCCGCCGCCTTCGCCCTTTGGGGGGGGTATCTCTCCCGGGAATCAGCGCGCCTCGCCGAGCGCCATCGGTCCGCTGAGCGCGAACTCCACAGCCGGTTGTCCCGAACGGAAAATACCCTCACCCCGATCCTGGATCAAACGGAGGAGGCGATTCTGATTTTGGATCTCAATGAGGTCATCCGAAGCTGCAATCCCGCCGCACGCGATATTTTCGGTTATCCGGCGGATCAAATGATCGGGCAGCCTTACAGCCGGCTGCTCCCCAATGGCGATCCCAAACACGAGGGATTTCTAAAGCGGCTGAATCAGAAGGGAAAGGTCCAGGATTTTCAAACCACACGATGTCTGGCCGATGGAAGTGAAATCGCCGTCTCCATCTCGCGCTATCTTGTGAAAGGTGACGAGGGGCTGGCGCTGGGAACCGTTGAGATTCTGAGGGACCTCTCTGAGTACCGCCGGATCGAACAGGAGCTTTTGACGACAGAGAAGATGGCGGCGGTGGGAAAGATGTCCTCAAAGGTCGTTCACGAGATTCGCAATCCCCTGGCCTCGATCAGTCTGAATGTCGATCTGCTCGGCGATTCGCTGCACCTTCTCCCTCCGCATGAGGAGAGCGAGGCCACGGAAATACTTCAAAATCTGAAAAGGGAAACGCGGCGCCTCCGGCAGATCACCGAAGAATACCTGCAGTTTTCCCGCCTGCTGCGAAAGGAATTCCGGCTGGAAGATGTCAACCAGGTCCTGCTGGAATTGGCGGATTTCGCGAGGCCCGAATTCCGCCGCAAGGGGATTCAGATCCTGCTGCGTCTCGATGAAAAGCAACCAAAGGCGATGATCGACGCCGGTTCCATCCGTCAAGCTGGATTGAACCTCGTACGAAATGCGATGGAAGCCGCCGATCCGCAGGGCCATATCCGCCTATCGACCTTGGATCTCGGTGATAGGGTTGAGATCCGTGTGGCCGATGACGGATGCGGCATCGCCGAAGAGGATCTTCCGCATATCTACGATCCGTTTTTTACAACAAAACGGGACGGCACCGGTTTGGGACTGGCCGTCGTCCGCCAAATTGTGGAAGAGCATGGCGGACGGATTCAAGTGCGTTCATTAGTAGGCCGGGGAACGACCTTTGTCATTTTCCTTCCCAAAAAGAAGGCGGGTGGGAAGGGGAAGGATCCCCAGAAGCCTCAAGCCGCCGACGCGGAAATATAGGGATTCTCCCGCCCCAGAACGCCGTCCCGCCAAACCAAATGCGTGGAGAGATTGCTGATCGGACAGGTGATGCTATCCAGCATCGCTTTCATCCCCTTGCGGCGCGGTGGGGATTCAGGCAGCGCATAAACGGTGCGCCCCAAAGATTCCAAATCTTCCAGTAACAGCAGATCGACTTCCAGAATTTCATCGACCCATTCCGACGACAGTGAGGGGGCTAAAAAGAAATTTTCGGCCCGCGGGCAGCAGTATCTGAGTTCCTCTGCAAGTCTTGTGAGATTCTTATCCGCATCGATCAGGGGCTGAATCCAGCGAGGATCGACGTCTTCGGTTTCCCAAAGATCCTGGAGGATACGAACACGATCCCGGGCTGCCTTGATCCCGGCTAAAACACGAGCCCTCATTCTTGAGTCTTCTCCCCGCCGCAGCGTCACGTCACGATAGGCGCGGTAACCAGGGACCAAGTAGGCCAGGTTTTGTAGGAACCGCAGGTCCGCTTTCGTTGAATCATGGTGTTTGGACAAGATGTATTCCTCCGATTTTGATGCTGAATTCGAAGGATGACACGCCGCGGAGCCCTTGCCGGTCCGCAAGTTGCCGGATCACCCTTGCATAATGCCGTACCGGAAATCCGATCCTCCCGGCTTGGGGGGAGTCTCCTGGTTCACGGAGGTCCGCAACAGACGACAAAGCAACAAGTTGCCTTCTTGCGGCTATGAAACAGGCTTTTCCGGTCTGGGCATCGGCGGGATAATGTGCAACAGCCATGCCGGAAGCGAGTCTGGGTTTCTTCCGGCAGGGAATTTTTCGGGCTCAATGAAAAGAAGAGTCGACAAATTCGCTGAGAAATGACATGAGATAAAGGTGCGGAATATGGAGAGGCCATGGCTCTACAGGATACGACACATCATCAGACCCAAATCCCTCAACTGCTTCTCTTGATTGAGAAGGAGGCGGAAGGAAGCCGCATCAAGGCCTTTCTTGAAAGAGAAGCCTTCCATGTCTTTTTCGTATCGACAAACGAAACCGCTTATAATGTGATCGACAAAGCGCAGCTGGATATCCTCATTACACAAATCGATGGGCATCATATCGACGGAATGAAACTCCTGGAGCTGGCCAGGCAGCACAATCCGGAGATTTGCATTATTCTTCTTGCTGAAGCCCAAGAAGTAGGAAAAGCAACGCGGGCCATGGCCGAGGGGGTCTACGATTTTCAAATCCGGCCCTTTAATCTTGAGAAGATGGCCGCGGTGATCCGCAAGGGGATCGATTATCAGCATCTGCAGGCGGAGAATGTTGAATTAACCCGGAGGCTCGACAGGAAATACGGATTCCACAATATCCTCGGCGATTCCGCCTCGATGTCCAAGGTTTTCAAAAAAATCCGCCAGGTCGCCCCCGGATCGGAGACGATACTGCTTATAGGCGAGGATGGAACGGGGAAAGACCTTATCGCCTCATCCATTCATCATAACAGCCCGCACCGCAGCGCGCCCTTTATCAAACTCAGTTGCGAGGCCCTCGCTGAGAATCTGATGGAAGCGGAATTGTTCGGTGAATTCTCGCGGAATGCCCCTGGTCTTGGGAGAACGGGCAAAGGATGTCTTGAATTGGTGGCGGGAGGGACCCTCTTTCTCGATGAGGTAACGAATCTGAGCCTCGCGATTCAAAAGAGGTTGTTGGATATTTTGGAGCGGGGGGAATATAAGATTCCCGGGCGTGCGAAACCGCAACCGGTGAAATTTCGTACCATTGCCACGTCGAGTGAAGATCTCCGGATACGGGTTGATGGGGGTCTTTTTCTCGAGAAACTTTATCAGCGGCTCTCCCGGGTGCAGATCGATCTGCCGCCCCTACGGCGCCGCAGGACGGATATCCCGCTCCTTGTACGGCATTTCCTTGAGGAAGCCAATCGCGCCCTCAATACCTCGGTTCAAGAGTTCACACGGCCATCGATGGATCGTCTGACTCAATATGATTGGCCCGGAAATATCCGGGAATTGAAAAGCATGATCCGCCAACTTGTCGAGGCGAAGAGAAGCGGCAAGATTGAGCTCTACGCCCTCCCGGTGAGGGTCCGGACCGCTCTTCCGCCCGGTTCCGATCTGCATCTTCGGGTCGGAATGTCCCTGACGGAGATAGAACGGGCGGTCATGCGGGAGACTCTGGTCCGGTGCAATTGGAATCGGCGGCAAACCGCGCGAATGCTCGGTATCGGGCTGCGCACTCTCTATAGAAAGATCAAAGAATACGATATTCGTTCTCCGATTGAGGAACTTCCCGGCCCGCCCCACGTGCCGGAATGACACCCCTCCGCCCGGATCCCGCCGTCTCAAAACGATGAAAGCGCCCACCCCACACGAGCTTTGCCGGATCTTCATTTTTTAGTAGGCGTATGGAGAATTAAACGGGTGCCAATATGGCACCATTAAAATTTCTATGGAACCTCTCAAGCTGGCGTTTGTATATTATTTAAGTTCACTTGGTTACAAAGGTGAATAAAAGATTTGACAGCTGAGCTTGATTTGTTAGTATCAAATCCATGAGTCGGGTGCCAAAATGACACTTCGATTCTTGGGGCGCTGAGAGGGCGCCAATTCATTTGTCTCCAATAAATCTGATGATGAGGAGGTTTAGCTATGGCGACTAAGAGTTTGAAGATTCGGCCTCTCGGAGATCGAATCCTGGTCAAGAGGATGGAAGAAGCAGAGCAGTCCCGTGGCGGGATCATTATTCCCGATACGGCGAAAGAGAAGCCGATGCAGGGTGAAGTCGTGGCTGTGGGCCCGGGCCGGACTCTCGAGGACGGAAAAGTTCAGAAGATGGAAGTCAAGAAGGGTGACCGGATTCTCATGAGCAAATATTCCGGCACTGAAGTCGCCATTGACGGCGAAGAGTTTCTCATCATGCGGGAAGACGACGTTCTTGGCGTCATTCAGTAATGATCCACCCGTATTGATTTAATCGTGCGATGTGATGAGCCAACGCATTTATAGATTGGATCCCATCACACATTTGAAATAGGAGGGAGTCTTAGAATGCCTGCAAAGCAATTACTCTTTCAAGAAGAGGCCCGGCGCAAAATCATGGAAGGTGTGGAGCAATTGGCCCATGCCGTGAAGGTTACACTGGGGCCCCGCGGCCGGAATGTTGTTCTCGATAAGAAGTGGGGTTCACCCACGATCACAAAAGACGGCGTCACAGTGGCGAAAGAGATCTCCTTGGAAGATCCCTATCAAAATATGGGTGCTCAAATGGTGAAGGAAGTCGCCTCCAAGACCAGCGATGTCGCCGGTGACGGTACCACCACGGCTACCGTTCTTGCCGAAGCGATCTTCCGTGAAGGTTTGCGGAATGTGACCGCCGGCTGCAATCCGATGCATATCAAGCGCGGGATTGAGCAGGCGGTATTGGCTATCACCAAGGAGTTGGAGCGGATCAGCCGCAAGGTGAACGATCGCGAGCAAATTTCCCAAGTCGCGACCATCTCCGCCAATGGCGACAGCTCGATCGGTAACATCATCGCCGACGCGATGGATAAGGTCGGCAAAGACGGCACCATCACCGTCGAAGAAGCCAAGTCGATGGAAACGAGCCTCGATGTCGTCGAGGGTATGCAGTTTGACAATGGCTATCTCTCGCCATACTTCATCACCGATAAAGACACGATGGAGTGCAATCTCGAGAATTGTTTCGTACTCCTTCATGAGAAGAAGATCTCCAGCCTCAAGGACATCCTCCCGCTGCTCGAGAAGGTGAGCCAGGCCGGACGTCCTCTGCTGATCGTCTCTGAAGATGTTGAAGCGGAAGCCCTCGCCACATTGGTCGTCAACAAGCTGCGCGGCACCATTCAAGCCTGCGCTGTGAAGGCACCTGGATTCGGTGATCGGCGGAAGGCGATGCTCGAGGATATATCAACCCTGACCGGTGGCATGGTTATCAGTGAGGAATTGGGCCGCAAGCTCGAGACCGTCACTCTCAGCGATCTCGGTACCGCGAAGCGCGTCAGCGTTTCGAAGGAGAACACCACGATCATCGAGGGCGCCGGGAAGTCGGCCGACATCAAGGCCCGCACCGAACTCATCCGCCGTCAAATTGAGGAATCAACCTCAGACTATGATCGCGAGAAGCTCCAAGAGCGTCTGGCCAAGCTGGCCGGTGGCGTGGCCGTCATCAATGTCGGCGCCGCCACAGAGACCGAGATGAAGGAAAAGAAGGCCCGCGTCGAGGATGCCCTCCATGCGACCCGTGCCGCGGTCGAGGAAGGAATCGTTCCTGGCGGCGGTGTGGCCCTGATCCGGTGCGCCCCGGTGCTGGATGCGATCAAGCTCGAGGGTGATGAGCTGGTCGGCGTCAACATCATCCGCCGCGCCTTGGAAGAGCCGCTCAGAATCCTGACCAACAATGCCGGTCTTGAGGGTTCCGTCGTGGTTCAGGAAGTGAAGAGGCAGAAGAAGATGAGCATGGGCTACGACGTCGATCGCGACGAGTATGTCGATATGCTCAGCTCCGGGATTATTGACCCCACAAAGGTCACCCGGACAGCGCTTCAGAACGCCGCCTCCATCGCCGGACTGCTCCTTACCACCGAGGCTCTGGTGGCTGAGATCCCGGAGAAGACAGCTCCGGCTCCGGCCATGCCCGGTGGCGGTGATATGGGAATGTACTAAACCTAAGCAGGACAAGCAGTACGAGAGAGGGACCGGTCTCAAGCCGGTCCCTCTCTTTAGTGCGTGCGCCCGGCAGGGCGGCCGGTCCCATGCCCCGTCGATCGGCTATCGCATTCATTCCAGAAAAACCGGAAGATCTCCAACGCTTCGCCCGATAATGAGCATGAATCAATGTCTGGCCAACAAGTGTGGCCGATATGGGTCTTATGGCCCATGGAATGCAGAGAGATGTCCAGAAAGAGGTGAAGCTATGAGAGGGTTCTGTCTTGTCGTTATGCTGCTGATCCTTACATCCGGGGTTGCTGTTGCGGGCCCCAACGCCGGGGTTGTACTTTCGGTGCAGGGCAACGTCGATGGCGCGGCGACGAATGGTTCTCCATGCACTGAAATTGCGCTTCCAGCGGCGTGTGAAGATTTGATCCCGAGCGCGACAGACGATGTTGATGGGGTTTCCTGGTACTTGGTTGTCGTCGTCTCGCCGCCGGAGAATACGCCCAATTTCAATACCGTTGTTTTTGGACTCGGCGATTATACAGCAAGCAATACCTATATTGGATTCTACGGTCCTTGCGTTACCGGAGCGCTCGAGATCTCGACGCAAGACTGGCCCAATCCGAACCAGGGTACAGCCGTGAGTTGGGCGCCCAATTGTATAAATGGGATCATGGAGCCGGTCTATTATTTTGGCGTCTACGCGTACAGCGCCGGAAACATCCCTCTGGCGGTCCATCCGGTGCAGGGCGGAGTAGTAGTTGATTGTTCAGCCAACCCCACGACCGACGATTTGGAGGGATTTGGCGTGATGGGCGTCGGCGGGAATGCCGGATCCAACCCGGAATGTCCCGGCGGTGTACAACCCGAGCCGGGCGCCTGCTGCTTTGGTCCCGACTGTGTCCTGCTGCTCGAGACGCAGTGTGTGGAGCAAGCTGGGGATTGGTATGGCGGCGCTTGCAATCCGGACGGCTCTCCCTGCCCACCAGACCCAAATCCAGTCCAGGAGACAACGTGGGGCAGCATAAAGGTCGTCTATGAGTAATTGTTAGTGAGTCATTGATAACCTAAACCAGTCGCCCCTGTTAGGGGTGCGTATCAAGTTTTATAAAGATCCCCGGCTCCATGGTGAGTTGGGGATCTCTTTTATGTGCAGGATAAGTAGGCTAACACTCAATCCCTCTGTGGATTGGGCATGCGCGCCTCAGATCGGCAGGCATCGATATCCCTTGTTTTAAACCCCGGAACAGACTATACTGTTCGTGGATGATGTGGGTGCGGTCTTTCCCCCTGAATTGTGACATTGGGGAGGAGTCGGCCATGAGGGTTCCTATCCATATATTTCGTACCATGGTGATTTTAGCACTTACCGTCGGAATCGTCTCAGCCGGGCCCAACCAAGGCGTCCGTTTATACGTTCAGGGTAATGTGAATGGTATGAATACGAGTGGCCATGTTTGCACCGACATCCCGATTCCTTCCACCTGTGAAGAAATAGATTCGAGCGCCATGCCGGATAGTAGCGGCATTAGCTGGTATTTGGCGGTGGTGCTTTCTTCCCCTGTGAACACACCCAATTTCAACACGGTGGTCTTTGGTCTGGGTCCCTATGATCCGCATACCGATGGCGATATCATCTATTGTGGTCCGTGCATTGCCGGCGCACTTGAGATATCCACGGCCGGGTGGCCCGGCCCCGGTGAAGGAACGGCCATGAGCTGGGCTCCTGATTGCTCGTACAGCTATATAGAGCCGATCTATTACTTCGGTACTTATAACTATGGCGGTGTGATTCCGTTGACTGCTCATCCCGTACAGGGTGGAGGGGTGGTGGACTGCTCGGCAAATCCGCAGGAGGATAGCTTTGAAGCATACGGTGAGATTGGAGGCGATAATCCCCTTTGCTGGGCTCCCCCGCCCGCCCCGGGCGCCTGCTGCTTTGGTCCCGACTGTGTCCTGCTGCTCGAATGGCAGTGTTGGGAGCAATCTGGGGTTTGGTATGGCGGCGCTTGCAATCCGGACGGCTCTCCCTGCCCACCAGACCCAACTCCAGTCCAGGAGACAACGTGGGGGAGCATAAAGGTCATCTATGAGTAATTAGTGAGTCATTGATAACCTAAACCAGTCGCCCCTGTTAGGGGTGCGTATCAAGTTTTATAAAGATCCCCGGCTCCATGGTGAGTTGGGGATCTCCTTTATGTGCAGGATAAGTAGGCTAACACTCAATCCCTCTGTGGATTGGGCATGCGCGCCTCAGATCGGCAGGCGCCCATCTCCCCTTGCTTTAAGCGCCGGAGGAGACTATACTGTTCGTGGATGATGTGAGTGTGATCTTTTCCGCTGAATTGTGACATTGGGAAGGTGTCGGCCATGAGGGTTCCTATCCATATATTTTGTACCATGGTGATTTTAGCACTTACCGTCGGAATCGTCTCAGCCGGCCCCAATGAGGGCGTTGTCCTTGCCGTGCAAGGAAATGTTCTTGGCCAGCAAGTTGATAGTCACAGCTCTCCCTGCGATATTGACATTCCAGTGGATTGTGAGGATATGGACACGCATGCGGTTCCATATTATGGCGCCAGCTGGTATCTGGCGGTTGTTGTCTCCCCTCCTGAAAACACACCCAATTTCAGCACCGTCGTATTCGGTCTAGGCGACTTCAATATGGCAGAAAATTATATCGCCTTCACCGGCTCCTGTGTCCATGGGGCTCTCGAAGTCACCACGGCCGGGTGGCCCGGCCCCGGTGAAGGAACGGCCATGAGTTGGGCTCCTGATTGCTTGTACGGCTATATGGAGCCGGTCTATTACTTTGGCACCTACAACTACAATGATGGCGTCATTCCCTTGGGAGTCCATCCTGTCCAAGGCGGAGTGGTGGTGAATTGCTCGGAAGATCCCGAAATGGATTCTTTCGAGGGATTCGGCGCGATGGAAGGCGACAACCCCGCTTGTCCATTCGTACCCGAGCCGACTCCAGCGAAATGGACAACTTGGGGGAGGATCAAGGGCATTTATCGTTAAACCAAACCTGAAAGGATGAAGCTATGAGATGGTTTATCATTTCGATTGTGATCACAGCACTTGCATCCGGCGCCGCTTTTGCCGGTCCCAACGCCGGTGCTCGCCTGATGGTTCAGGGTAATGTTAATGGTGTGAGTACGAATGGCTTTATTTGCGCCGACATTCCGATTCCTTCGACCTGTGAAGAGATGGATCCCAGCGCTATACCTGATTCAGAGACATCCTTGTATTGGTATTTAGCGGTTGTGGTTTCTCCCCCCGATAACACACCCAATTTCAATACCATCGTCTTCGGCCTGGGGGATTACATAACGGCGGATACATATATTGGGTATTGGGGTCCGTGTATTGCCGGCGCGCTTGAGATCTCCACAGATGGTTGGCCATTTCCTGGCGAGGGTACGGCGGTGAGCTGGACTCCTGATTGCGTGTACGGCTATATGGAGCCGGTCTATTACTTCGGCGTTTATGGTTATGCCGCCGGCGATATTCCGCTGGATGTTCATCCCATTCAGGGCGGCGTTGTTGTTGACTGTTCGGTGGATCCTCAATCCGACGATTTTTTTGGGTTCGGCGCCATGGGTGTGGCCGGCAGTCCCGGCTCCAACCCCTACTGCCCCGGCTTGGAACCGGCTCCCGGCGCCTGCTGTTTTGGCCCCACCGTCTGTGTGATGCTGCTCGAAGAGGATTGTCTGAGCGAGGGTGGTGAGTGGTATGGTGGTGACTGCGAGGATGCGCCTTGTGGTCCGAACCCAACTCAGACGACAACCTGGGGGAGCATCAAGAGCGTTTATCGTTAAACAGGTGGACCGCGCCGGCGATCTTGTCAGCCACCTTGCAGAGTGATCCGCTCCTGGATATGATACACAGGAGCTCCGCTATGACTTGATGGATTCACTCTAAAAGGGACTGAGATGAGAAAGAAGATCCTGCCCACACTCTTCATCACGCTCGCTCTTGCCGTGGGGGGATGGGGGCTGGCCTGTCAGATGGGCCGGGGAACGCCTCCTCAGATAAACGTGCTGCTGATCACCCTTGATACAACCCGTGCCGACTATCTCGGCATATACGGCCATGACAAGCCGACGAGCCCCAATATTGATAAACTCGCTGAAGAAGCCGCCGTGTTCGATTGCGCCATCGCCCAGGCCGCGGTGACACCCGTTTCCCACGCCTCGATTCTGACAGGTTTAAATCCCTACAATCATCGACTGCGGGTTCTTCACGGGCTGACGGAAAATGTCCTTGAAGAAGACCAGACGACACTGGCCGATTTTT
Organism: Candidatus Eisenbacteria bacterium; assembly: GCA_018831195.1. NCBI lineage: Bacteria > Candidatus Eiseniibacteriota > Candidatus Eiseniibacteriota bacterium. The sequence goes on from JAHJDP010000035.1 coordinate 18,120, forward strand.
GGAAGAACGCGGGCGGGCAGGCCTCAGCCTTCGTCAGCGCTTTCCCGGTCAGCGCCTCCTTCGGTTTGGATCAGGGGTTCGACCCTTTCGATCAGACATTCCCTCAGGCCGACGGGGAAGGGGTTGTCACCCAAGCCGGTTCGATCAATACGGGAAAGAGCCAGCGCCGGGCCGATGCGACGACCGACGCGGCGCTCGATTGGCTGCAGAACGGCATGACGCCGGACAAACCGTTTTTTATGTGGGTCCACTACTTTGATCCCCATGACACCCTTGTCCTGCCGCCGCAGGATCAGCTCGATGGCATGCTTGACGGCCCCTTCAAGGCTGCATCAGAAGAACGAAAGGATATTCTTCGAGCCATTTACAATTGTGAAATTCATTATATGGATGAGCAGATCGGCCGGCTCTTCGATGCTTTCAAGAATAAGAAGTGCTGGGAGACGACGATGATCGTTGTCGTGGCGGATCATGGGGAAGGATTGGGGGATCATAATTGGTGGTCGCACGGCCTGCTCTATGCAGAGCAGATCCGGGTTCCTCTTCTCATTAAGATCCCCGGGGCGTTGGGCGGAAAGCGGATCCCTTCTCTGGTGCGAACGATTGATCTGATGCCGACCATCCTGCAAGCGGCCGGAATCGAAGAGGAGCGATGGCCCGCAATGGACGGCGAGTCGCTCATACCGACAATGCAGTCCGGCCATACCCCTTCGGCGCTGACCGCCTATAGCGAGTCGGTGAACATCATGAATTATGGCCGGCCCGATATCATGAACATTTGGGATCGGAAAGACGACAAACTCTACTGCCTCACCACGGCGACGGGGAAGTTGATCTACCATCAGCTGAAACCGGAGAAGAGCGAGTTTTATAATTTAATAAATGATCCGCACGAACTGGCGAACCTGATTGGGCAGGATTCTCAAGAAAGAGACGCCCTGACCAGAACGCTGCAGGCGATGAATATCTTCTCTGAGCATATGCCGGGAATGACGGCTACCGATCTCGAGCGGGCCCGCCGTTTGAAGGGGCTGGGATACATTGAGTAACGCCCTGCCGCCGGGAACCGGCTTTTTATTGGAAAGGGCATATAATGGCGGCCACTCTTGAAAATCAATAAGCTCCACGGGTAATATATAGGTGCAGGTTTGGTTCAAAGGTTTTTTAAATCGATTCGCCGGATGAAGAAGGCCGGGGTTGATGTTGCAGGAGGAATAGAATACGTCCCGAACACCGGAATCCACAAAAGGGCTGCAGGAGAGAGCGATCCTTGTCGGCGTGAGTGACGGAACGACTTCGTTGAACAGCTTCGCTGAGGCCTGCCTCAAGGAATTGGATGAGTTGGCCTCCACGGCCGGAGCCAAGGTCGTCGGCCGTGTGATACAGCGACGTCAATCGATTAGACCTTCCACCTTTCTCAGCCGCGGCAAACTCGACCAACTCAAGGCGGAAGTAGAAAAGACAAAAGCCAATCTGGTCATTAGTGATGAGGATCTCTCACCGGCACAGGTCAAGAACCTGGAAAAGTATCTCGAGGTCAAGATCCTCGATCGCAGCGAGGTGATACTCGATATCTTCTCCCGCCATGCGCGGACGCGCGAGGCGATGACACAAGTTGAGTTGGCTCAGCTTGAATATCTGTTGCCGCGGCTGAGCGGCATGTGGGAGCACCTCTCACGTCTCGGCGGCGGGATCGGAACGCGCGGACCGGGTGAAACGCAGCTGGAGGTCGATCGGCGGCAGGTTCGCCGCAAGATATCCATCCTCAAACAGCATCTTGAGGTGATCGAGCGGGAGCGGGACACTCAAACGCGTCGCCGGAAGGATTGCTTCCGAATCTGTCTGGTGGGTTATACAAATGCCGGGAAGTCGACATTGTTCAATGCCATGACCCAGTCGGATGTGCTGGTGGAAGACAAGCTCTTCGCCACATTAGAAACGACGACGCGGCGTGTGTGGGTGGCGGGGGGTCCGGTTGTCCTCTTATCCGATACCGTCGGCTTCATCAGAAAGCTTCCCCACCACCTGGTCGCGAGTTTCAGGGCGACATTGCGCGAGGTAATCGAGGCCGATTTATTGGTCCAAGTCGTTGATGCTTCGCATGCCGATCTCGAGGAGCATATGCGAGCCGTTGACACCGTACTGGATGAAATCCTGCCGCGCCAGGTGATAAGGCTCCTCGTCTTTAACAAAACGGATCTCATCGATGATGAGGTCCGCGAACAATCCCTTCGCGCGCATCACACTCAAGCGGAGTTCATCTCAGCCTTCCGGCCGGAGGATGTCGCCCGTTGCCGTGAGCGCATCGGGGTTGAAGTCCGCTCTCTGCGATCGCGCGCCCTGGTGACCTATCCCCACGCCATGCGGGGAGCGCTAAGCCATCTGCTGTCCCGCGGACAGCGTGTGCGCCAAGCCTATCTGGAGACTGATGTGGAAGAAGAAATCTGGCTGGAGCCGGGTGATCTGGAGCAACTGAAGCAGAAAGGCGCCCGGATCGAAATGCTGGATGGCGCCGTTTAAGGCAGGTGAATCCAGTCAAGCGCGCGATTCTGATGGCCGATATGCAATGTTACTTTCCCGGTGAGTCCCAAATCTGAAAGACACCGCTCAGCCGCATATAATGCTGATTCCGGCGTATTATTGTTTTCGCTCAGGTGTGCGAGGACCACGTGGCGCGGGATATTTTCGGGGGAATGATTGTAAACCCGGCGTATAACATCCGTCATTTGTTCATTGGATAGATGCCCGTTGGGTCCATCGACGCGATGCTTCAACCACGTCGGATAAGGACCATTGTGTAACATCGTGGAATCGTAATTCGACTCAAGGATCAGAAGATCGCACCCGCTTATGATTTCCTCCAATCCGCCCGGCAGATGTCCCAGATCGGTCAATGAGACGATCCGGCGGCCGTTGAATTGTAAAGAGTAACCCACCGTTTCCGCCGCGTCATGCGGGAGCGGGATGGGAAATATGTCGATGGACCCGTGTCTGGTGCACCCGCCGGGGGTCAAATGAACCACTTTAGAGTGAACCGCGCCGGAGTGAACCGTTCCAGAATGAACCGTCGTGGAGAGCGCGAAATCGTCCCAGGTTGAGACCCGCTTGGCAAAAGACCGTGCCGCTGTGTAAACCGTCGCCCGCGACAGCTTCCGAAACTGGCGTAAACCTCGAATATGATCTGTATGCTCATGTGTAATCAGAATAGCGTCGATCTCTTCAGAAGATAGCCCGGCCTCCGCCAGATGGCCGTTTAAGGCTCGAGCGGAAATTCCCGCGTCAAGGAGCAGCCGATGGTCACCCGTGTCAATGAGGGTCGCATTCCCTTTTGAGCCGCTGGCGAGGATTTTCACGCGCGCCGTGGATACTTGAAGTTCAGGGTTTGACGGATGCATCCTGTTGTCTCTATCCTCATGAAAGATGTGATGCAAAAAATGGGGCTATGGAGGAAATATGTTCCCACCTGAAGGGACTCGAGTCCAGACCGGAGATCATCCATTTCCAACCGAGGGGGCCACAAAGGCCCTTCTTCAGGAAATGTCGCGTTTCAGCACCCTGGCCTCAATGGAGCGGTCAAGTTTCTGGAGGGACCATTCCGCCGAAGTAGAGCTCCTCTGCCATCAGGTCCAGCGGGGCGGGCCTGGCGCAAAGGCCCCGGTTCAGGACGATGCCCGGCATCTTCGCATCGTCCATTGGAACATCGAACGCGGTAAAAAGCTGCCGGTGATTCAGCATAACTTCCAGCAGCAGCGTGATCTTCAGGGCGCCGACCTCATTCTACTCAACGAAGTCGATGTGGGCATGGCCCGGTCCGGCAACCGGCATACGGCCCGCGAGCTGGCGAATAACCTCGGCATGCATTGGATCTTCAGCCCCGCCTATATCGAACTGACGAAGGGGATGAGGGAGGAGATCCAGGCCCCTGGGGAGAACAAAGATTCGCTCCATGGCCTTGCCGTGCTATCCAAGGAAGAGCCGATTCTCGTCGAGCGGATCGAGCTCCCGGAGATTTTCGACACCTTCGATTTTGTCGAGAAGCGTTATGGGTCGAGAATCGGGCTGCTCGTTCATTTCGGGCGGGCCTGGCAAGACCTGGTGGTCGCGATCGTCCATCTGGAAGTCCGTGATACTCCCGCAGGGCGCCGGCGCCAGATGCAGGCCCTCCTGAAGGCCATTGATCAATCGCTGAAGAAAAACGGCCGGGAAAAGTCTCCGGTTCTGCTGGCCGGCGATCTGAATACCCACACCTTTCCAAGGGGAAGTTTTAAGCATAAAGCCAACGCCGTGCGCCGGATACTGGGCACGCCGCTGGACCGGCTGGCCGAGGAGATGACCGAGCCCTGGCGGGACAACCGGGAACCTCTCTTCAGCGCCATGACCGACGCCGGATATCATTATGAAGACCTCAACGACCGGTCACCGACCATCACCGTTCTGCTGCGGGGGGTCGAAGAGGCGGAAATGCTGCCCGCCCTCTTCCGCCGCTGGATCGGCCGGGCCGCGGCCCTTGGTGAACGGGTCTTCCCCATGCGGCTGGACTGGTTCGCCGCGCGGGGTTTCGGCCTCAACGGCGACAAGCATCAACCTTTCCGCGTGACACGCGCCGCCACCGTCGTACCCTCTGCTTGGAGAGGGGATATCCCCTCCGATCACTTTCCGCTGCTGCTTGAATTGGAAATCTCCGGGACGTGACCCTTCACGGGGGGTGAGATGTTTGTTGTTGTGGTGGGTGCCGGGCGGTTCGGTAGTCTTGCCGCTCAGGCCTTGGCCGAGCAGGGTGTTTCCGTCACGATCATAGATCAGAGCCTGGACATCCTCGAAACGCTCCCCGAATCCTTCAGCGGTTTCCGTCTGGAGGGTGATGCGGCGGAATTGGAGACGCTGAAACGCAGCCGGATGGACGAGGCGGATGTCGTTCTCGCGGTCACGGAAAGCGACTCCCTGAATCTTCTGGTCGCGCAACTGGCCCGGGAGCTCTTCGGCGTGACCCGGGTGGTGGCGCGCATCTTCGATCCCGTCACCGAATCGGTCTACAAACATCTCGATGTCACTATTCTCTGCCCGACAACCCTGGGTTTGGACAACCTCCTCTCCGGCTTGCTCAACCCGGAAAAACCCGGCGGCTCGAATCCATCAAAAGAAAAGAAAGACGGATAAAATGGCTCGGCGCGTTCTCATCGCCGGTGAAGGCCGGCTGCTCTATTTCCTGGCCCGCCGTTTTCAGTCATCCCGATCGGAGGTGACGGTCATCTGTCCCCACCTCAAGGAAGCGGAACGGCTTTCCCGGCGCCTCAAATGTCTCGTTGTTCATGGGGATCCGACGCAACCCCGTTTTCTGGAAGAGGCGGGGGCGGGAAAGGCCGACGATGTGATCGCCGCAACGGGCAGGGATGAAGACAATCTCGTCATCTGCCAGCTGGCGGCGCAGCATTTTGAGGTTTTGCATACCGTCGCTGTTGTTCAGGATCCCGACTTTGTCGATGCGTTCCGCAAACTCGGCGTTGGAGCGGTAATCTCGACCACGGATATGCTGGCCCGCCTCGTTGAGAAACGAACGAGCTTGGAGGGGCTGGAGGATCTGGCGCCGGCGGCCGGGCAGGGTGTTATCGTTTCCGATGTCCTGTTGAAGGAAACCGATCACGCCGCGGGACACCGCCTCGACACGCTGGAATTGCCGGAATCCTGCCTGGTGGGATCGGTAATCCGCGGTGAAAAGATGCTCATTCCCAAAGGTGATTTTCTTTTTGCCCCCGGTGACCGGGCGATCATTCTGGTGACGCCGGAAGTGGAGGAAGAAGCGATTCGCATCCTGAAAGAGGGACGGTAATGCCGGGCGCGATGACGCCGGAAGCGGCGATGCGGGAAGCGGTAACGCCGGAAGCGGTTGCGGTGGAAGCGCCGTGAGATACCGGGAGCGCCTGAACGCCGCCTATCGGGCGGTGGGCCGGGTCACAGCCTCCATCCTCATCCTGCTCGGTTTCATCCACCTCGTCCCGCTGCTCGTTCTGCTTCCCTTTCCCCATGAATCGGCCGCGGCGACCGCCTTTATCATTCCCGCTGTCACAGGAATCATTCTCGGTCTCATCTTGTGGGTCTTGTTCCGGCGCGCTGATGTAACAATCCTCACACTGAGAGACGGGGTCTTGATCACCTTTCTCGTCTGGACGATCGCCTGTTGTCTCGGCGCCGTTCCCTACCATCTTCAGGGTCTGGGCTGGCGCAACGCCCTTTTCGAGTCGGTGAGCGGGTGGTCGACCACCGGGCTGACCGTCGTCGATGTCACCCGGGCGAGTCCGTTGATTCTATTTTGGCGCGCGTTTCAACAACTGCTGGGCGGCGCCGGGTTGATCCTCGTCATGTCTTCAGCCCTCGCCGGTCCCTGGGCGACCGGACTGTATCAGGCCGAAGGGCACGGCGAACCCCTGCTGCCGCATATCGGCCGTTCCACCCGGGCGATCCTCGGAATCTATCTCGGTTATACATTACTCGGCGTCGGGGCTTTCTTGATCGCCGGCCTGCCCCTCTTTGAATCGATCCTCCATTCAATGACCGCTCTGGCCACCGGCGGATTTTCCACGCAACCCGGCAGTCTTGGGGATTTTCATAGCATCAGCGTGGAAGGCGTGGCGATCGTTCTCATGGCGCTGGGCCAGTTGAACTTTCTCCTCCATTTCCTCATCCTGCGGGGGAAATGGCGGACGGTCCTCAAACACGGCGAGCCCCGCCTCTTTATCGGCGCTCTTCTCATCGCCGTGCCGCTGCTCTATTTCGGGGCGGCGCGCTCACTGTGGGGCATGGAATGGGGGATTCGCAGGGCGCTCTTCCAGGCGGTCAGCGCCCTCTCCGGAACCGGGTTTTCGATCGCCCCCGACGCCGAGTGGAATAGTCTCGGCGCGGCCGTGATTATCGGCCTCATGTTGATCGGCGGCGGCGTTAACTCTTCCGCCGGCGCGCTGAAGCAGCACCGGGTCTATCTCATCCTGAAATCGATGGTCTGGCAGATCCGCCGCTTCTTCCTCCCGCGGTCGGCTGTTTTTGTGCGCCAGATCTGGAAGGGGGAAGAGCGGGTCGTTCTGGAAGCGGAGCATCTTCAGGGTGTGGCCGGATACGTCATCCTCTATCTGTTCGCCTGGTCGATGGGATCGATCATCCTCATGGGATACGGGACGGGGATGCAGGCGGCCCTCTTCGAATTCGCCTCCGCCCTGGGCGGCGTCGGTCTCACCGTCGGCGTGACGAGACCCGATGCGCCGGGCGGCATTCTCTGGACCGAAATGATTGGGATGTTTCTCGGCCGGCTGGAATTTTTTGTGGTGATACTGGCGCTTGGAAAGATGATCATTGATTTCCGCGAGTTCGCCCGCTTTGGAATAAATCCCAAGGCGCCGCCGAAACTAGCGCAGGAAGATTAGGATAACACCCCCCACGGCCACGACGGCGCCGATGGCGGCCCGCGGGCTCACCCGTTCCTTTTGTATAAGAATCACCAGCGGCAGGATCAGGATCGGCGTCATCGCCAGCAAGGTCGCGGCGATACCTGTTTTTGTATGCCGCACCGCCACGAGGGAAAGCCAGACGCCGAAAACGGGTCCCAAGAATGAGGCGCCCGCCGTCGCCCAGCGGGCGGGCGGATCTTTTAAAAGACGGATGACACCTTGAACCCTGCCGCCGGCCAGCACCATGATCCAGACGCCGGCCGTCGCGGCGGCCATGCGGATCGCCGTCGCCGGCAGCGGATCAATGCGATCCGCCATCCCAAGTTTGGATAGGATCAAACCCAGGGCCTGTCCGAAAGAGGCGATGAATCCGAAAACGACACCTTGAATCCGGTGCCCTCTGGGAATCGGTTTGCCCGGTCGCTCCATGATGACCCAGGCGACACCGGTCATGGTGATGACCATTCCGATCACCGGAAGGAGGCCCAGTTTCTCACCGAGCAGGGGAATGGCGAGGATCGCCGTGAGGGGTGGGGCGAGGGTGAAGAGGGCGGTGGCGAGACGGGGTCCTAAACGCTCCAGGCAGGCGAAGTACCCCCAATCCCCCAATGTTAAACCAATCACGCCGGAGAGGGCCAAAATAAGAATGTCTCTCGTTTGAGCTTGAGGCGCCCATTGCAGGCCGCGGCTGGCCAGCAGGATCAGGGTGAGCGCCGCAAAAGCGATCGGAATTCTCACCGCGTTAAGCGAGAAGGCGCCCGCGCGCCGCGCGGCGATCGTGAAGAGGAGCGAACCGAAAGCCCAGCAGGTGGCCGTGGTTAAGGCTGCGATTTCTCCGATAAAGGGCATGGAGTGGATGCTAATTGAAAGGAGGGGGTGCTGTCTATTTTATAACCCGCTATAATCCCCGGATCCACTCCTTCAGCTGATCGGGGCGCCAGGAGGCCTGCGGGGCGCGTTCGAGGAGTGTTTCAAGCAGTGATTGAAAAGCGGCGTGGGGACTCGCCGTCCCCTCCGGCCCGGTCAGATTTTTCAGCTCGAGAAGATAGGGCGCCAGTGAAAGCCGGACACGCGGACCCTCGAGGATCAATCGGTTCCCATTGAGGCGGATCCACTGCAGGTCTTTCCAGGCCAGCTGATGAAGACCCGAAGGGTCCCTCAGGGTGAGACCGGCGTCATTGACCTCGAGCTGGGGATAGCCGAGGTGGCGCGCCAACCAGATGAGGACCAGGATCAGAAAGATGGAGCCGGCAAGACCCGGGAAAATCTGCTGGAAAGCGGTGCCGATGTTGCTGCTTTCCGCCGTCATCAGATGCCAGACGACAGCGGCGTTGAGGGCGAGCAGGCCGGCGGAAAGGCCGAGGGCGCCGCGCCGGAAGGAGCGGATCCGGCGTTGCGAAATATAGGGCAGTGACTTTGCCCCTGGCTTCAATGGAGTGTCGGACCTGTTTCCTGCTTCCATCTTCAAACTCCTCGGCGGTGAACCCTGGATCCAGTCCCGTAAGCTAGGCGGCGCGGCTTCCCGCTTGGATCATGATCTGATTCTCTTGTAAGAACGGGATGATCATTTCAAGAGCTTCAACCACATTTGGGTCGAGTTGGGTCCCCTTGACCCTTCGGATTTCCTCGATGGCGGATGTGACGGACCCCGCGGCGCGGTAGGGCCGGCTGGAGGTCAGGGCGTCATAGGTGTCGGCGACAGAGATGATCCGAGCGACGAGCGGGATCTCGTCCCCCTTGAGTCCGCGAGGATAACCCTTGCCATTATACATTTCGTGATGAGCCCGCACCCCTTCACTCGCCTCGCTGAGTTGCTGGATCGGCTTGATGACGCGGTAACCCCTTTCCGGGTGTTCCTTAACGACTTCGAATTCTTCCGGCGTCAACCGGCCCGGTTTCAGCAATATCGCTTCAGGCATTCCGATCTTGCCGATATCGTGAAGGATACTTGCCCACCGCAGCGTCTCCATCTCCTGGTCGTCCAACTTCATCGTTTTCGCCAGCAACATGCTGAGGATATTGACGCGCTCAGAGTGACCGCTCGTCGTGGAATCCTTGGCTTCAATCGCGTTGACCAATGTCTTCACCGTGGCCATGAGGAAGTCTTTCAGGCTGTCATAGAGATCGGCATTTGACAGGGTCAGTCCCACCTGGCTGCTCAATGATTGTAAAAGCCGCAGGTCGCTTCCCCGGTAGTTCCGCAGAGTGTTCCACCGGATGAGCGCCAAAAAACCTTCGAGGGGTCCCGTGGCGGGAAACCCCACCGCCAAAATCTGCGCTTTCTGGGAAAAGATGGGGTCCTGCTCGTCCAGCTCCCACGGCGTTCCCAAGAAATTCCGGCTTTCGGATTTGGCGAGATGCCTCCTGACGGCGCGGCCGAATTGATGCCATGCCCTGGGAGTCATTTCCAGGGTCTTCCCCTTTTCCGCCGCCTGTCTTGAGGTCTCCAGAATCTTCCGATCGGTAATGGAGAGGACCGCGGCGTCGGCCCCGATGGTGGTTCGGGCTTGATCAAGAATGAAGGTGAGCGTCTTATTCAGCGTTTCAAACTGCACTAATCGCCCTGTCACCGCGTAGAGCATATTGAGTTCTTCAAACCGGGTTGATAGCTCCTGGCTCATCGAACTCATTTCGGAAAACATATACATTTGGTCTGAAACGAGATTGGATATGTCTTTTAAAAAGAGGAGTTTTTCATGGAATCCGGCATCAGCCGGAAGGGTCGCGCTCGTCAGTGCGGGGGGGGCGCTTGATCCAAACGGCGACGGAAAGGGGATAATCCGGCCCACCTTCGGCTCCCGGCCATCCGCGGCTCCATCATCCACAACTTCCGGCAAAGCATCCAATCCCACCGGAGTCTCATCCGGCATCACCGTCCCTCTGCCCGGAAACTCGAGTCCTGCTTCCGCCCGCGCCTCATCCACGGCCAGCAGGCATCCAAGATTCCGCTCCATTGTCTGGATCGGCAGAACCGCCAGGTGTACGTCGAACGGACAATCCCATTGGCAGGTTTCTCCACTCCGCATCGCGTCCTGAGATTCGGCCCAGCGTTGGTTTTGGCATTCGGAGAAGGAATCGGGATTACGGGTACCACAGTGCAGGCATTTTTCGGGAGGCGCCAAGGAGAGCGCCGGGCCCGTGGCGTCCATCCAAACCTCCAGCTGGAGATGGAGGATATGAGCGGCATTTTCCAGGAGATTGTGAAATCTTGAAACGAAAGCTCTGGGGGAAACGCCCCCGGAAGATAGGGTCATGATGTGTTCCTTTTCAGTCTTCCGGGATGCCAACCGCATAACGCGGCCGCTGGAGCTGGAGGATGGCTCCACCCGGTCCCAGGTAAATCATTCTTATGGTGGTATTATCGGTTCCTCGGAAAGGGTTCTGGAGCCGTGAAGCGCATCTCTTTCGGGGAATCGACCCGCGTTGTGGAAGCAGGACAAGCGTGATAGCTTGAATCGCGTGGACCGGGTTCTCCCACACCATTCAAACGAGTCCTTGAGGTATATGGGTAAGCCTTTCAGACGGCATATCAGGAGGCGCATAGGGCGATGAAAGCAGGTTATCGAACGATGAAAACGAGCGCTTTGGGGCGTCATTTTTCCAAGGGGTTACGGCGGGGTCTTTTGGCGGCGATCCTCCTTCTGGTCGCGGCTTGGGGCGTTCCAAGAGCAGCCGACTACACAGAAACGATCGCGGCGGTTGTGGAGGACGATCCGATTCTATTGAGCGATGTGATGGAGCGCTATGAACTCCTTGTCGCGCAAGGGACTGTGGATTCTTCCGACACCACGGGGGCGAAGACGATCCAACGGCAGATCCTGGATCAACTGATTGAGGACAAACTGCTTCTCCTGGAGGCGTCGGCCCAGGAGATTCAGGTTTCCGAAGAGGAGATCGGCAGCGCCGTTCAGCAGACCCTGGATGGCCTTCTCCAGGAGTTTGGGAGCCGGGAGGCCTTTCTCTCCCAGCTGGAGAAGGAGGGCCTGACCGAGGAGGGGCTCCGGACCCAGTATCGGGAGGATGCCCGGAATCAGATATTGGCCAGCCGCCTCATCGGCAGGGAGATTCGATCGAAGACCGAGGTGACCGATGCCGATGTCAGGACATTTTTCGACGAAAACCGGGATCAAATCCCCCAGAAACCGAAGTTGATGCGGCTCTCGGATATCTACATATCGGTCCGGCCGGATGCGGCCATCGAAAACAGCCGCCGGCAGGAGGCCGCCGATGTCCGGAATCAGATACTGACCGGTCAGTCCACCTTTGAGAAAGCCGCCGGGCTTTATTCCGACGATCCCAGTGGAACCGAGGGCGGCGGCTTGGGGCGATTCCAAAAAGGGGATTTTGATCCCGCCTTCGAAAATGCCGCCTTTGCATTGAATGTCGGTGAGATCAGCCAGCCGGTGCGCACACGGTTCGGTTATCATCTCATCCGTCTCGACGAGGTCGATCCGCAAGGGGGATGGGCGGGGGTTCATCATATTCTCTTCGGCATCCCCCCGACGCGGGCGGATGAAGCGAGGGCTCGCCAGCGGGCGGATGCGGTGCGCCTGCGTATCTCCAAGGGAGAGACCTTCGCCGCGGTGGCCCAGACGGCCTCCGATGATACGTTGAGCGGCGCCCGCGGCGGCGACCTGGGCTGGCTGCCGATGGAAGCCTTTCAGGGGGCCGTCAAACAGACGATGGATACGCTCGCTGTCGGAGCGATCAGCGCGGTCGTCCCCGGCGATGGCGGCTTTCACATTATGAAGATCACCGGCATACAGGAACCCGGTGATTATACATTTGAAGAGATCAAGGAAGATCTTAAAGAGATGGCGCTCCGTTCAAAGATGGAGGAGATGTACCGGGCTTGGATGGAGACTTTGCGGGAGAAATTTTACGTCGAGGTTAATGTACTGGGAGGGTGATGAAGATGAGCCGGGCGGACAGGATGCTGAAGTATCTCTGTCTCTTCGTCACGAGATCCCAAGCGGCGGCGGCTTGCAAGGAAGGGCGGGTCCTTGTGGATGGAGCGCCGGTCCGGGCGGCGCAAGAGATCAGGGTCGGGCAGAGGATCCTCATTCGCGACCGGATGGGGATGCATGAAATGGAAGTCGAGATCCATCGTGTTCCCGAACGGCAGGTGCCCAGAAAAAACGTTGATGAGTATGCAACGGTGACAAGAAGGCAGAGGGAACCGCTGGATGGCGTGATCACGGATCAGACACCAGGGTCGGACAAATGATCGTATTTAACCATGTCTCAAAGCAATATCCAGGCTCTGGAAGAGAATGGGCTTTGCAAGACGTTCATTTTCAAATCCCCGCCGGCGAGATTGTCTGTTTCTTGGGTCACAGCGGCGCAGGGAAGTCGACGATCCTCAGATTGATCACCATGGAGGAACGGCCCAGCGAAGGATGGGTTTCCGTCGGCGATGCCTCAAGTGAGACGGTGAGGCCCTCAGAGATCCCCGCACTGCGGCGCCAGATGGGGGTTGTCTATCAGGATTTCCGGCTTTTGCCCGACAAGACGATTTGGGAAAATGTCGCCTATGCTCTGAGGATGACCGGCTGCCTCAATGGTCGTGTTATACAAAAGCTTGTAACCCGGGTGCTGGAAAAGGTGGGGATCCTTCATAAAAAACATGCTTATCCGCATCAATTATCCGGAGGTGAACAACAACGGGCCGCATTGGGGCGGGCGCTGATCCACGAACCGGCCATTATCCTCGCCGACGAGCCGACCGGGAATCTCGACAGGGAGATGGGGCGCGAGATCATGGGGCTTCTCAAGGACATCAATCAGCGAGGCACCACGGTCATTGTGGCGACGCATGATGAGGCGCTGGCCCGCGGCTGCGCCCACCGGTTGGTTTTTCTCAAGGATGGGATGAAAGAGAGGGAGGAAACTCTTGTTACGCGCCCTGCTGTTTTTTCTCTCTGAAGCTCTTGAATCGATGCGGCGCCACCCTGCCGCGACCATGGCAGCGCTGGTGTCGATGACATCAGTGCTCTTTGTGCTGAGTCTATTGCTCGTCATCACCTATAACGTCCGCGTTCTCACCGAGGAGTTGGAAAGCCGCAAGGGCATTGTCGTCTTTCTCGAGTCGGACCGGCCCGAGGGCCGCCGCAAGGAACTGGTCGATATTTTTAAGGGGTTCGGCGAGGTCGAATCAGTCCGATGGATTCCCCGGGAAGAGGCGCTGAAAGAGGTTGAAGAGGAGTTGGGCGGGCTCGATGTGGATGAGATCCTCGGGAGCAATCCGCTTCCCGACGCCATTGTTATACAATGTCTGCCCGATTCAAGGGACGCCGTAACCCTCTCATCGCTCTCCACTGAAATCGCCGCCTATGAGGGCGTGGAGGATGTGCTCTACGGCGAAGAGTGGGTTGAGTCGCTGGATCGCAGTCTCATGACGATGCGGCGCGTCACACTGCTCGTCGGATGTCTCTGCGCGGTGGCCGTGGTTCTGGTTCTCGGCGCGACGCTCCGGCTCACCCTCGTTCACAGGCAAGGCACCCTGGCCATCATGAGGATTATCGGCGCGACGTTCGGTTATATCAGGGGCCCCTTTATTGTGGCCGGTATTGTTCAAGTGACCCTCGCCGGCGCCATATCGTTGATCCTGCTGCGTCTGGTCGTGTCACTGGGGCACCGGTTTCTGCCGGGGGTATCGTATCTCCCCACCGGTTGGATCGTGATGTTGCTGGCCGGCGCGGCGGTTCTAGGGCTAGCCGGGTCGTACTTCGCTCTGGAACCGGTTCTGCGCGGCATGGAAAGCGGATCCCGCAAAAAGATGTGGGCCGGCGCCGCCATCCTCATCGGGTGTCTGGCGTTCGGCGGGTTGGCGGGCGCTCAGTCCAGCGGAACGATTGCGACGCATGAGGAAGACCTCATCCAGCTCAAAGCGCAGATCCAAACAAACCGGGCGCGAATCTTATCGCTGCGATCGCGCCAGGAAAACCTGAATGAGATGATCGAACGGCTCGACACCGATCTTCGTTTGTCACGCTCCTATCTTGAGAAATTGAACCAGCAGGAGGAGCGCCTGCGGGCCGACCTCGATCACAGGACCATTGAACTGGATGGAACGCGGGAACGGCTCATCCTTGTCCGGGAAAGACTCGCCGGAGGAGTACAGGACTATTACAAAAGGAGAAGGATTGATCTGGCGGAATTGTTATTGTCATCCGAGACATTCCCGCAGCTTTATGCGCGCGCACATTATTTGAGCTGGTCGATACACCAATACCGGAAGGATCTGCTGGATCTGGCCGAAGAAGAATCGGCGCTAATGGAATCGGCACAGGAACTCAGGGATCAGCAGGCCCGCCTGCAGAGGCTGCAACGCGAAAAGAAGGCTGAATCCAGCGGTCTGGAGGCTCGCTCCAAGGAAACATTGCAGGAGAAGGCGCAAGTTGAATCGGAGCTGAAAGATCACTTGCAGGTGTTGAAAGATCTGGAAACCCGGGAAGCCCGGACGACCCAGCTCCTGCGGGAACTGGAGTCTCAGCGGCGGGCGGCGGCGGGAGCCGGCAACGGCCTGGAGTCGATGAAAGGCCGGCTGCCCTGGCCGGTCGAGGGGGATGTACAGACCGGTTTCGGCAGCCATGTTCATCCGCGCTTCAAGACCCGGGTCGTGAATCGGGGAGTGGATATCAAGGCGCCCGCGGGACGGATCTTCAAAGCGGTCGCGCCCGGGCTCGTGGTCTATGCTGAGTGGCTGACCGGCTATGGCAATTGTGTCATCTTGGACCACGGCAGGGGATATTATACACTCTACGCCCACGCCCAGTCGATCCTTGTACAAAAAAATCAATCCGTGGCGCAGGGCGTTCCTCTTGGTGAAGTTGGAGAGACCGACTCCGTACGCGGAGCGGGGCTCCATTTTGAGATTCGGCAGGGGGCCGAAGCGCTGAATCCCGACTTATGGCTCTCAAAGGCAAGGTGATCCGGTGAGTCCTCGTTCTTCCCATGGTGAAACTTCCCCCGCGGCCGGCTCATCCCCATGGATCGGGCCCATCTGGGATCATATCCGCTTTCAGGACGAAGCGCTGGAGGCTATTCGCGAGCCGCTCCTGGCGGGGCGCCTGCCGCACTCGCTGCTCCTGTGGGGGCCGTCCGGCGTGGGGAAAATGCGCACGGCCCACGGGTTGGCGCAAGCGCTGCTGTGCACTGCGGCCACGCCTCCCTGCGGAGCGTGTGCGGGTTGCAGCAAAGTATCCCGCTTCCTGCATCCCGACTTGCACACTCTTCGTCCCTTGAAGTCGAAAGAAGATCCGACGGATGATCCGATTCTGGCCGCCTATGCCTCGGAACGGTTCGGCAGCATCGAGGCGATCCCCCCGGCGGCCGTGGGAATCGACAGGATCAGGGCGATTAAAATGGAGGCATCAAAGAGCCTGGTTGAGGGACGCTGCCGGGTGCTGCTGATCTCCCAGGCCGATCTTATGACCTCGGAGGCGGCGAATGCCGCTCTCAAAATTATGGAAGAACCGCGCGGGGAGACATTTCTAATTCTCACCGTCGCCGATCCGCGCCGGCTGCTGCCGACCGTCGTTTCACGATGCCGCCGCATCCGGTTCAGAGCCCTGCCCCAGGATTATATGGCGGCGGTGATTTTGGATGAGACCGGTTCCAGCGCCGAAACGGCGCGGTTGGCCGTCGCGCTGGCCGAGGGGAATCTCCCCAAGGCTATACAATGGGCCCAGGAAGAGATCATCCAGCGCCGCGATGAAATCCTGGAGCTCGTCGCGCCGACCGGCGGCGACATGGCCCGCGTCATCAAGAAGGCGGAATCCTGGGGACGGCGCTGGGATGCCGGAACGGCCCCTTTTTTGGCCGGTCTCCTGGGGTTGTGGCAACAGGATCTGATGCGATGCCTGGCCGGCTCTCCCGAGGAGGGAATCGTCCACCGGGATTGCCTTGATCGTCTCCATCGCGAATCCAAAACCGTCTCTATCGCGGAAATCCGCCGACGTCTGGAGCTGATCGAGGAACTGGTCGAATCGGTGCAGCACTATGTCAATCCGCAGTTATCTTTGAAGGCCTTTTTACTGGCGTGGGAGAAGGGCGATACACCGGACCGGATGCAGCGGCCAATTTAGTACAAGGACTTGATCGCTCCCCAGCTTGTCTCTACCGTGGGGCTAATACCGCAATTGCCGCCGCTATACTCCCTTATCCCCAAACTGACAATGCTTTCATAGATCGGAACGACATTCGGCAGCTGCCAGCCCGAGGGGTAACTGGTCGATGGGGATATCTTTGTGCGGGGCATTCCCTCGCCGGCGCCGTCTTCATCGGCGCCGACACTGAATTGGGAAACAGCGCCCGGCCAATTGGGCCAGAAACCGACGAAGTGAAGACCGCCCACATCACAGCACACCTCTCTCTCATAGGTCGAAAAATTGGGGTATTGCGCCACGGTGCCGATATGGACCCCGGGGAAGTAGCAAATCACATTGCCGGGAACCGGAATAAAGCCGCTGGTATCGCTATCCCAAATATAGATATCGATCGTTGCGCCGGTGTACTCGCCGACCTGCGCAAAGACCAACTGGATCCCGCAAACAAAGCTCGCCGTATACCCCTCCGCCCAGGCGCCGTAGTATTGAGGACCGCCCGATACTCCCTCATGTTGCCAACTCACCGCATTTTCAAAGGTTTGGTCGTCGTTTCTCAGAAAGGCCGATTCGGGGCAGATCGTCAGCCGTCCGGGATCGGGAAGGAAGGCCCCCTCGTCTCTGGAACCCAGGGCGGCGGCGGGATTTTGTGCCGCAAGGTGGGTTGCGGGACTCATGCAAAAGACGATAAGCAGAAGAGTGAGAGATCGAACCATGTCGCCACTCCTTGATGCGGTGCGGACTCTAAGATGCGGGTAGCTCCGGATGCTGCCATAAGGATACTCCGCGGGGGCCGAATAACAAGCGAAATCCCTTGCAATGGGCCCATACAAGCTCCAACGCTTGTATCGCAAGGGGCATCGGCGCGACAGGCTTAACCGTCAAGGAGGATGGATGTCTTGCACAATTTTAGGTAGGTTGGTCTAAAGACGGCTGAACCAGGAGTTGAACCGAAGCCATGATTGATACGCACGCCCATGTTCACACCAGGGATTTCGACGCCGATCGGCCCAAGGTCCTGACCCGCGCCTTCGCCTCGGGTCTGAAGGCGATTATCGAGATCAATATCCTCCCCAGGGGGTGGCCGGGCGTCATCCGTCTTGCCGAAAACGATCCGCGCATCTTCGCCGCGGCGGGGCTCCATCCCAATGATGTGACCGATGACTCATTTACCGATGTCCCCTGGATCGAGGAGGCCTTGCGGCATCCCCGCGTTCGCGCTATCGGCGAAACGGGTCTCGATACCTATCGCAAGCGGGCTTCTCTTGAAAACCAGAAGAAACTCTTCAGCGAACATATCGCCCTCGCCCGCCGCACGGGGCTACCCCTCGTGATTCACTGCCGAAATGCGCACGACGAGGTCTACGATCTTCTCGAGACGGAGGGGGCCGGGGTACGGGGGGTCATGCATTGCTTCTCCGGTGATATCCGCCATGCCCGGCGCGCGATCAAATTGGGATTCCTGCTCGGGCTGGGGGGCAGCATCACCTATGACGCGGATCGCTGGCGGCCGCTGGTGCGCAAGATCGGCCTTGAACATATTATCGTCGAGACCGATTGCCCCTACCTCTCGCCCGAGCCCGACCGGCGCGCGCGCAACGAGCCGGCGCGGGTGTGGCAAACGGCGGAGCGGCTCGCCGACTATCTCGGCGTTGATGTGGATGAGGTCGACGCGGCCACCGACCGGGCAGCGGTGGATCTCTTTAACATTTCCGATGATCTCAAGGATTTGAAATGAGCGACGCGCAGCCTGCCGGCGGATCGGAGCGGGCCTGGCTGCGGCATGCCGGGATCCGTCCTAAAAAGAGGCTGGGCCAGAATTTTCTGATCAATCCGAATTTCAGGGATCGTCTTATCGCGGCGATCGGCGTGGCCGAAGATGATGCGGTGCTCGAGATCGGACCCGGTTCGGGGTCGCTGACCCTGCCGCTGGCCCGCATCGCCAAGCGGGTTTGGGCGGTGGAGCGGGACAAGAGATTGTACGATCTTCTCAGCGAGCGGTCGGAAGCCGAGCTCCCCGGCGCCGCTTTAACAATGATCCATGAGGATATTCTGGCCGTTGATCCGGGGGTGCTCGCCCGTGAGGCGGGGCGCCCGCTGCTGCTTGTCGGCAACCTTCCCTATGCCGTCACCTCGCCGATCCTGCTTTGGATGCTCAAGCACCGCGATTCGTTCGCGGGCGCCGTGATCATGGTGCAGAAGGAGTACGGCGACCGCCTGCGCGCCACCCCCGGCGGGCCCGGATCGTCGAGCCTCACCGTCTGGGCCGCCTATCACGCCCGCGTGACACAGGAGATGCGCGTGCCGCCGACCGTTTTTTGGCCTCCGCCGGATGTCGACTCGCTGCTGTTGCGCTTACACTTTCATGAGCAGCCGCCCTATCCGCTCAGCGATCCCGGCTGGCTGGAACAATCGCTGCGGATCAGTTTCGGCAAGCGCCGCAAGCAACTCGGCGGCTGTGTCGCCGACGCGCTGGATCTTTCGCGCAACGAGGCGGTCGAACTGCTGCAGAAGCTCTCGATCGATCCCGCCCGCCGCGGCGAGACCCTGACGCTCGAAGAACACTGCCGCCTGGCCGAGGCGATCGGCCGCGGATGGCCCGGTCATCTGGCGCGGCACGGTCGTTGACGCTATCCACCTACCTTCCGCATTCGTCACTTACGGGGATTTTCGGAGGCTGGGCGCTTTTCGTTGAGGCTCCGATTCTGCATGTGCGCCGGCATCAAGGTAAACAGACATTCACAGAAAAGATGAAGCATAAGATTGACACGGCGGCAGGTCGTGCGATTTACCTTACGAGGCAGGAAGAAGGTCAATACTCAATGGAACCTATTCTGCATGGTGTACAATCTGAAAAAGGTACACCGATATGGAGAAGGGTTTGCATAATCCCGGCGTGTGCGCGTGTATGAGCTCTATGCCGGCGGCGCCCTGAAGATCGGGCGTGCACGGTGATTCGGCCCGCAATACGAAGCAGACGAGGAGAGATGATGACAACCATAAGGCGGGGCAAAGTGGCGGATGCGCCGGAACTGAAGGCCCTGGACACAGTAGTTCCTCGTGATCCGACGAGAGCCGAATGGATCGATCGATGGCTTCGCGAGGACACGGTGCTTGTCGCCGAAGTCGAGGGGCGCATCGTTGGCTACGGCGTCTTCAACCATGCGTTCTTCCACATGAGCCAAGTCGAGATGCTGATGCTCCATCAGGAGTATCGCGGCCGGCGGATTGGAGAACAGCTGCTCGCGGCGCTGGAGGAGCAGGCCGACACATCGAAGTTCTTTGTGACAACGAACCTGACCAACTATCGCATGCAAAGGCTGTTACTTCGCATGGGATACGCAGCTTGCGGGTATATCGACCAACTCGATCCGGGCGACCCCGAACTCGTATTCGTCAAAAGGGTGAAGTAGGGTATAGCGGTCGTGTCATCAGGATTCTCATCGCGATCGTCATCGCCGTCCTGTATTTCACGGATCGCATCGGGGGGCCTCGCCATCATTCTCGGGATCATTGCGATTGTCTTCTTGCTTACCGGTCTCCTGGGCCGGTGTCCGGCATCCCCTTTGATGTGAGGATTTCAACCTCACGGAGGGCAGTTTAGCTATTTTTGGTCGGTCTATTCTCACTTTGCTTTCATTATAATATTAGATTAAAGCAATTTTTACATTTTCCCGGGAAGAAATATTCCCTAAAATTGCACCAAATGCATGGAGGAACAATTATGAACTATAAACACAGATTACTTATCTGGCTGTCACTTGCCCTTTTGCTATGTTCCGGTCATAGTATTTACAGTGAAACGGACCATCCGGATGTCATCATAGATGGCATTGCCTACAATTTTTATCCGCAACTTTACAAACATATCCATCTGGAATCGCCCTTCACCACTCCCGAGGGGGATGTCGTGGTGCTGGTTGAGACCATCGATGGCGAATTCGGCCTTGTGCCGGTCACATTGGGCAATGATGACAGCCTTGACTATAAAGAACGCCTTTGGTTTGGCCGGGGCCGGCAATTGCTGGTTGATACGCTTGATTTTCCCACTCTGGCCAAAACCGGCCTGCATTCAGAAAAAGAACTCGGCGAGATCAAAACAATAACCGGCAAGCCGGTTGATGAAATTAACCGCATTGCCAAGCCGAATCATTCTTCCGGGGCGGGCTTTATCGCCGATGATGAAGATATCATTTCAGTATTGAAGGGAGACAACAAGCTGGTTCACACAATGGGGCTGACTCACACCGATATTGCAGAGTCGTTATTTCATGTCTTCAATGTTATTCAGGAAGTTGGGAAACATCAGGGCAAAGCCAAACAACGCGGGAATGTTTGTCGCATTTATTATAACAATCGTGATATCAATATTAATTATTTGGGGGCCAAAGGCTGGCAGGAGTCGATTTTCAACGATGAAATCCTCGGCTATTGGCAAATTGAAATGTCATGTGATTTAAAGCCCGCTGAATTGATCTATCTCGAACAAAAATATCAAACTTTAAGCGAAGATGATTTTAAATTTCTAACGGATAAACTAACTTTTATCCACACCGGCGAAATGGTTTTCTTTTATGCCATGCGTTATGGATTCTACGAGGGCCACACCAGCTATCGGGCTGATCCGCTGGCTGTGGCTGTAATTTTCGGCTTAAAAAGCATTCAGGAGCTTGATGAGGATTTTAATGGGAATCTTTACAATGCCTTGAGAAACCATTTTAGATCGAAATAGATTATTGAAGGATCTTTCTTTATCAAGGCTCTAGATCGAAAATTCTCACAGATCGGCATCGTTTGTTGCACAACACTCAACATACCCCGTATACTGACACTGTCGAGGAAATACTATCGCAAATTGATGCTCATGTGCTCCGTCGACACCCACTGCAAGGAGGCTCAATATGCCATGTAACAATTTAATATCAAGGTTCCTAAAGGTTACCGGACTCTCTTTGCTCCTCCTCTTGCCTACCCTCGCGACGGCAACAACCTGGAATGTTCCAGGAAACGCCGCCACGATTCAGGGGGGGATTGATCTTGCAAGCCTTGGAGATACGGTGCTCGTCGGTCCGGGAACCTATGCGGGTGCCGGGAATGTCAACTTGTCCTTTGGAGGGGTGGATCTCGTGCTCCGCTCCAGTGCCGGACGGGATCAGACCACGATCAACTGCGGCTTCAGTGCTCGAGGGCTGATCTTCACCGGGGGTGAAACGGCCTCTGCCGTGGCCGAGGGGTTCACAATCCGGAATGGAAGCGCGACAACGGGCGGCGGACTGCTCATTGACGAGTCCAGCCCCGTCATTCGGAACTGCCGTTTTGTTCATTGCTACGCTTCGGGCCACGGCGGCGCTGCAGATCTGCAGGATGTGTCATCACCGCAGTTTGAAAGTTGCGCCTTCGACTCCAACAGCACGAGTGGCGACTACCACACGGGAGGAGCCATCCAACTGCTGGATGATGGTTCGTTCATCGATTGCACCTTCCGTGACAACGAAGCCGGCGGCATCGGGGGTGCGATCCGCTTGACCAGCGCCGGCGATATCACCTTCGAAGCGTGCACTTTCGAGCGTAATCATGGGACCGACGGCGGCGCCGTTGCAAATCAGGGCGCTGTGAGCATGACCTACACTTTGTGCAGCTTCATAGGGAACAATGTGTCGAATTCCGGCGGGGCTATAAATACTACGGGCGGCCTCAATGCGTTTAATGAATGTTTCTTTGATATGAACTCGGGCAACTACGGCGGGGCGGTGTATGTTCTCTTGGGGGTTGCTGTCCTGAATAACTGCACGGTTGTTCGGACCACATCCCTTGCAGCATCGGGTGCGCTCTCGGTCACGAACGCCGGATCCCACATTGATCTCAACAACACGATTGTTTATGGGACCGTGACGGGACCCGCTGTTCGGTGTCTGAACTATGGGGATGTCACCCCCGTCTGCACAGACCTATATGGAAACGAGGGTGGGAATTGGGATGTTGTCTGCGGGGCCGGGGAAGACACCATGAACGGCAATTTCTCCCTGGATCCGCTCTTCACCGATCCGGACAATGGAGACTTCACGCTCAGCGCGGGGTCCCCGTGCCTCGATGCGCCCGACTGCGGGCTGGTCGGCGCTTTCGGGCAGGGAGGCGGCACTGATAGCGTCGACGAACCGGATGGGAATGACATCCAGATCGATTTCCTGGAACCCGCGACTCCCAACCCATTCGGCTCGGCCACCAATCTGACTTACACAATCCCTGCGGGGAATCATGAGAATGTTCGTCTCACGATTCACGATGTGCGAGGCCGGCTGGTGCGCGAGCTGGTGGATCGCCTCCAAACCCCTGGCCGGTACACGGTCCCGTGGGACGGGAACAATCAGACCGGCTGGCCCGTTGCGGGAGGAGTGTATTTCTACCAACTTACTCTGGATGGGAAGAAGCAGGCCAAGCGCATGATTCTCGTGCGTTAGTCCTCCCGTGCTGCGTGAGAACATCACGTCGAGCGGATCGCCCCCCCGATGGGTTCACGGAGCAGAGAGCATAGACCAAAGCTCCGCCCGGGCTCGCCGGCCGGTCCAACGGAGAGGGTGCCCCAGGTCATCCCCCGTTGCTGGATTGGAAAACGGCGCACAGGTAGTCATCGCCATCCAGCGTGAGGCTGTTGTAATAGATGCGCCCTTGCGAATCTGAATCCAGCACGGGATCTGACCGGAAAACCCCGGGTTCGATCACGCCGGTAAAAGTCCAAGTCTGGCCGGCGTCGGTCGTATAACCGTAGCCCGTCTGACGGAAGTCCCTCGCGATGGTGTCGAACTGTCTCCATCCGATCACGATCCTGTCGGGATCGACCGCGTCGACGGCGATTGACGGCTCGTTCGCCGCATCGCCGGTCACGACGCCGTGATGACACCCAGAATCCAATACCACCGACCCTGTCCATGTTGCGCCATGCCGAGTTCTTTTCTCATCCGTCCTGATTTTGGTAATGCCGCGGAAGGGTGCTAAGGAGCG
>JAHJDP010000036.1 GCA_018831195.1 Candidatus Eisenbacteria bacterium
CTCGAAATGGGGTGGCTCTTTTGGTTGACGCTGACGCCGGTAGCTTAGGACATTGGGGTTCGCTATATCTGTAAGTGTCATAGAGTTTTGCGGTTGCGGCATTCTGAACGGGGCTCTCTGTTTGGAAAGGGTGTCGCTCGGTTACCGGTCAGAATCCTCGAACTTGGCACCCGGCAGCCGATATTCTCCGATTCTCTACTCTCGGTTCCGCACCGGTTGACGCTCGCGTTGCACTCGGACCCCGGGTGACACCCTCTTCGAACTTGCGCTCCAGTATCGGCGTAACTTCAATCTCGTCAATGCGGACGGAGTTTCAGGATGCATACCTGATAAGATGGCCGATCTTATTATTCCCTTCATCGGTGATGCACAGTCTGCTATCATAGAGCCGATTTCAATGCGTGGGCCACGAAGGGAAACAGCCAACGATCTCAGGTCGGACCAGATTTGTGGAAGGGACAGGTGGCTCGCGAAGAGAGAGCAACTCGGAGGTTCCTTGGCATGAAGAATGAGACTTTTACTGGTGACCTTCTGGTACATGAAAAGGTCATCAACGAGGAAGAGCAGGATAGGATCCTCGCTGAGCAGGGGGGGAATGGTAACTCTTGTCTGCCAAGGCGCCGGTTCGGTGACATTGTGCGCAAGTACCTTAAACCAGGAGACAAAGACCGGGTAATACAACTTCTCACCCAACTCCATGGCGCTCTTCGAGACCAGAACGAGGATATTACTGAGCTATTTGAAGAGATTCATTCGGGACGGGCACTTCTGTTTGTGGGTGCGGGCTTCAGTCTCCCTCGCCGAAAAGATGGCCGCAATGAGGGTCTCACTTCTAAGGAACTCGTTCGCCGCCTAGTCGCCGCGGTTCCTTGTAGGGATCGCGCAAAACTCTCCGGCCTTTCCCTTCCTGCTGTAGCGAAATATATTGAGCGGATGCATTATGACGTTTCAATCGGCCGGGTCATCATGAGGGCCTGTAGGGACCTACTCCCGCACGATCCGCTCCCACAACATGGTCTCCTCGCCCGGCTCAATCCCTTTCGCTTTGTCATCACTACGAACTGGGACAGACTAATCGAAAAAGCCTATCAAAATCCGTCTGGGAGGAGTAGTTCTCTCGCGGTGGTGCGGCGCGACAAAGAGCTGCAACGAATCGACCTCGAGAAAACTACTCTCCTGAAGCTCCACGGGGATTTCGAGAGAGAGGATTTCCATCCGAGCTATCCCCCGCTAGTGACACTGGAGGAATGTATCGGACACAGGGTGAGAAACCCGGTTCTGTACAGCCTGCTCAGCGCCCTTTTTGCCACGCACCACATCGTGATCGTGGGATTCAGGCCCGACGATCATAACTTCTCTGATCTCTGCCTACGCCTCACACATCAACTCAAAGGCCAGCTTGGACGCATCTTCATTGTAGATCCGGGAAACGAAGTCTTGCACCGCGCTGGGCCGATCGACGTCGTGCATATCAAACTCAGCGCTTGCGACTTCTTTCGCTACCTAGAGAAGTTCATTGCCGCAATGGGTGGCAGGATGGGCCTCTCCTCAGTTCCACCTGGAGGGCAGGAAATGGGGGACACGGGGGATAGTTCTCCGCATCGCTTCTGGTCGCCGAATCTGTGCACCCATGCCCGCAAGATTCGTGAGGCATTGCGTCTCCGTCATGTGGAGGTGGTGCGGAGTCCAGGGCGGGGAGGCGTCGAAGCCGCGAAGGTGTCTGTTGGAAGGCATGCGGCTCACCTTCTGGGTGATTGGGCGCAGCCTGGAGACTCTATTGCTCTGGGAGGAGGGGTGACACTGAAGGCGCTCGTCGATGCGGTGCGGCCGGAGTGGGAAAACTTCCAGAACGTGAATCTCTTCGCCACTGTTACGCCAGCTTTCGAGAGTTTCTCGGTGTTGGCTCCGATCACGCTTGTCTCGCTTCTTGCAGAGCGGTTGCACGCACAGAAGGTCACTGCATCTGCATTTCAGCTACCCCAGAGAATGGCTGACGTGCTCGTGAATCCGGAGGAACGACACCACGAGCATGTTGAGTGGGATCCTGCGTGCCAGCAGTGCCGGATCATCGAGGATTCCCTAGCCCAGTACTTGAAACGGGTTAGCCAATGTCGAATCTTCTTCCTAGGCGTAGGGTCGATGGAGCTAGAGCATGGCGGTTTCCAAGAGGTGTGCAACCGGTGCGCGGAATTGGCGGAAGGTGAAGGTAGTGAGCGGGGTGTCTCGAATCTTGGGGATCATTACCGGAGCATACTGAGAGAGCAGGGTTATGTCGGCGATGTAATGTACAGACCGTTCCGGAAAATTGAAAGCACCCCTGAAGAGGGGAAGGAATTCGAGTCCTACTTTCTTTCAGCGAGTGATGCGAAAAAGGAGAAGGAGGAGAAACGGCGGACATTCATGCGGCGGTTGTATTCCCATGTATTTCCCATCCCACTGGAAGTAATCAGATTGGCTGCAGGCGAGGATACGCGGCAGGTCGTTCTAGTGGCAAGCGGAATGGAGAAAGCCTGGCCGGTGCTTAGTCTATGCCACGCTGGACTGGCGGGAGCCCTTGTAATCGACTCCACTCTGGCCGAGGAGATGATCACACTGATTTAGGGAAAAGATATCTCTGGTGTGGAAAAGAACACTCGCCCGACAAGTCTTCCTCGTTGTGTGCAAAAACTCGGCCGTCCCCAGAAAGTCGAGTTTTGCGGCCTTTGCCCCGCCAATTGCCTTGTCTATATATCTAAGTGGTTGACGCAGGTGTCGCGTTCGGGGGGCCGGGTGGTGCGGTTTTCGAACTGAATAAATATGAGATATACTAACTAAATTCTTGGAACAGATTTGTCTGGGTAGTGTATATGGAGAACAGGTTTAGCGCATATGTCTGTTGTTATCTTGACCATGATTTATATGTTCGGCAGATTTATTAATGGTAATCACCATATTTGCGTATCGCCTGCATATGGTTCATATCGTAACCGAATGTAATTTAAATATGATCCAGAATTTTCAATCTTATAGGAGGATAATATTATGTCATTAGAAAAACCAACAGCTACCGATACCAGGAATGAAAGTAATGCGAAGAAGTATTTGAATGAATTGGCTAAATCATTGAGCAACTCTTCAAACGATTTTGGAGCTAAAGGGAATGTAGAAATTTCACTATTGCAGCCGGATGATAATGATGAGTGGAGTGTTCAGGTTTCCGGAAGTATCTCCAAAGGCCAAGATAGTGATGGAAAGGAAATGTGGGGAAAGCCCAATCTCGATGAGTTCTATTATGGGAAATCTTTGCAAGAGGTTTTAAAACGAATTTTCAAGGATGTATCACAATATTATGGATGAAAGTTACCGCAGTTATAAAGGAAGTTAATGAGGTCGCTACTTTTTGGTATAAGCAAGAATGTAATGGAATCAGGACGATGAACTATATAAACAGGTCAATTGCGATTATCTTGAAAGTTGGACTTGTAACTCTTTAGGTTCGTCAACTGGATACTGATCCCATGTGCGATTGTTGAGTAGTCTGCCCGCAACACCTTTATTCGTACCTCCCCATTGCTTGAAGAAAAAGGGTGCTTTGGCAGAAATACACTGATCACGGATACTCTCAACCCAGGCGGGATCCATTATTCTGGCTTTTGGCCCACTTTCGCCACCAACAATGACCCAGTTGATTAAGTTTGGGCCAAGGAGACCGCTTAAGTCGAGCGGTCCCAAAAGTGGTTCACAAGACAGAAAACGAACTGAACTTGGAAGATTTACAATTGCCTCTGCTCGATGAATGTAATCTTGCGTTTCGATGCTAGTGCCAAGACATATATGTGGATTTGTGGTAGCAAGTTCACCCCATTGGTCCGATCGGCGTTCAATGTAATTCGCCATACGTTCTGCACGCTTAGTAAGGATTTGGAATTGATGCCATGTGCAACGACGCATCGTGGTAAAAACACGATCGATAAATCGGTACGGGACCTTCTCGTGAAATAGATCGCTCATGGAATTGACGAAGATACGTTTCGGCTTTTTCCATGCCAGAGGAAGTCCGATTCGTTCCGGCCACAATTTGAGATCAAAACCCTGCTCATACGGATGGCCAGGAATACCTCTCCAGCGCTCGGCGAGGGTCTCAGCGTAGCAGTTCTTGCAGCCCAGACCCACTTTGGTGCAGCCGGTAACTGGGTTCCACGTTGCGTCAGTCCATTCGATGCTTGTTTGAGCAGCCATAGGATTAGCTCTCTTTGTCTTCGAACGTTATGCGAACGCCCTTCGGGTAGGTGTTTCTGCGCCTCGGGTCGCCGTCCGCCTTCTTCGAATCTACCTCGATAGAGTGCCCCTTGAAACCCTCCTCGGCTTCAAGAAGCCTCAGAGCGCCTTTGGCATGCTTGTCGAGGAACGCTGTCTTATCCCAAGTGTACTGAAGCACTTCGTCGGAGTAAACTGTCTGACCACGGAAACGCTCCCAGAGGATCGGAGCAAAGTCGCGTTCCGGAGTAGAAGTGAAGAGAGTTGCTTGGTCGGGGTCGACACCATCGGAGAATGAATAGTTCCCGGTTTCGTCGAGTCGCCACATAGCAGTCTTCATCTTCTCGTGGCCTTTTGAGTGGTTTGTCGCGAAGAAGAGGTCGTAGAGTTCTTGGTCCTTTTTATCTCGCATCGCGAAGTATCGAACGAACCTTGCTTGGCGTTCCAAGGACTTGGCGTAGAGTTGACGAGCGAGTATCACTCGCTCCTTTGCTGTGTGGAGGGCGGAGAGCCGATCGGCCGCGTCGGAATGACCTAAAAGCTCGTTAATCCGTTTGGGAATTACGTCGGCAAAGCGCCGAAGTGTAACGTTCATGAACGTGATGAGGACCTCGCAATGTGGATTTGAGAGGAGCCTCTCGATGAGTTCGAAGGGGAGTCCCTTGATGCCAAAGGGGTCCACGAAGGCGAAGGTCGGAGCAATCTGAAGGCCTTTCTCTTGGATGCTGTCGAGGGTCTCACGCAGGGCGGTTTCGAAATCCTTATTCTCAATGTAGCAATGGAATCTCTTCGGAGGCTTGAGGGCGACGATTTCGGACTCAAGGTGCTTGGCGCGCCTTTTGTCGGACTCAACGAAAACAAACACAAGGTCCCGAGCGAGTTTGCCCTGGTGGGTCTTTGCGACATTGAGAGCGATGAGCGGTGAGCCTATTTCACCACCCTTATAGCGGCCGGGTCCGGCAAACCCATCGTAGTAGATAATTCGGCCATGCCATGTAGAGAGAATGGGAAACCAGGCTTGTAAGTAGTTACAGAGGATGTCGTGCTTGGCCTTGGTGTGCGGGTCAAGGTTCCAGATTGTCTCCTTGGGTGCGGCCACGGTTCCCAGTCCTTTCAGTCACGAGAAGTTTTGCGCGGAACGAGTATCGCGCGTTCGAGTGAATCGGTCAAGCTGCCGAGATGGTCATACCGGAACGGCATATGATGCGATCTGCTTGGTAGTTCCCCTTCTCTGGTCATAAATCTGAGTATTTGTCACATTCCGATGACCTAACAGCTACTGAATTTTCAGGAAATCGACGCCCGGTGTCAAGAAGAAGCGTTGCTATGGTCATCTGAAGTGAGTGAGCGTGTAGAAATGTCTCTTTCATAATCCAATTCAGCCCTCAAATCCTGCCCTCGTTTGGGGGGCGGTTAGGTTGATCTTTCCTCTCCGTGACCGAAGGCCGAGCTTTACAGGCTCCGCAGAGTGTGTAAGTATTAAGTCTTAGCAGTTGAACTATCGCCCTTATAAAAGGCGACGAGAAATACCACCAGACAGCGGCCCGGCCGCAAAGCGGAAGGCGTTGTGGGTGTTGGCGAACGCAGCCATCCCATAGCGTCTTTTTTATTTGCCCGGGCTGCCTGCTTCCAACTCCGCTCATGATGTAGCCTCCCGCTCCGGTTCGCCCCGGAGGGAGCATGGATTTCCTGGATAATCCTGATGTGATGACGCCCGAGCAGCGTCTGCGGGAGCTTGCGGCGATCCTGGCTGCTGGATATCTGCGTCTCAGAACTCGGCAATCCGAGCTTTCTTCACCAGAGAACTCTAACTCATTTGGCGACAAAGAACTGGATGTTTCCGGCCACCCAAGCAGTTGTTTGGACAACGGGTTAACGGGCAGAGACCCGGTTCAAGAGGAGGTCCCGGAATGAAACCTAGCATCGCCAAGGAGATCGAAAGACAAAGCGACAAGACCGCCGCCGAGCTTCGGGAGAAGTATGGCGAGGTCTTTGGGGAAGAGACCCGGTCCCGCCACAAAGATTTCCTCCGGAAGCGGATCGCCTGGCGGCTTCAGGCGAACGAGGAGGGTGGCCTGTCGGAACGGGCCCTCCACCGAGCCAGGGAGTTGGCGAACGAAGCCGATCTTCGGCTGATAGCCCCACGTGGAAAGACCGAAATCCACCGGTTCCGGCCATCACATGATCGGCGGCTTCCCATGCCCGGGACGGTCATTACCCGGGAGTACAAGGGCCGAACGATCTCCGTGATGGTCCTGGATGAGGGCTTCGAGTTCGAGGGGGAGGTTTATCGATCTCTATCCGCGGTGGCGAGGAAAGTAACAGGTACCCGGTGGAATGGATTCCTGTTCTTCGGCATTGCCAAGAGGGGGAACGGAAAATGACCGGCCGGAAGGGACGCAAGACGACAAAGAAGCCAGATGTCGTTCGCTGCGCCATCTACACCCGCAAGTCCACCGACGAGGGACTGGATTCCGACTTCAACACCCTCGATGCCCAGCGGGAGGCGGCTGAGGCATACATCGCCAGCCAGAAGGCGGAAGGCTGGACATTCCTCCCGGACCGGTACGATGACGGCGGGTTCAGCGGTGGCACGATGGACCGCCCGGCGTTGCGGCAGCTCTTGGCCGACGTGGAGGGTGGGAAGGTTGATTGCGTTGCTGTGTATAAGCTCGATCGATTGTCCCGCTCGCTTCTCGATTTCGCCCGACTGATGGAGATGCTTGAGAGTCATGGCGTCGCCCTCGTCA
>JAHJDP010000037.1 GCA_018831195.1 Candidatus Eisenbacteria bacterium
GATAAGGACGTGAACTTTCACTGCACAACCGCGCCATTTACCGTGTCCCCCGGACCACAGGGCTTTGTCATGTTGTGCTGACTCGCCCCGGGGATGTCGGCCTTCTATGGCGTTCGTGTTCCTCGGCTCGCAGCTTTGCCGCCGGCTTCCTTCGGACCATTCCTCGCGGATTGGCCCTTGCCTTGAGCTGGCCGTTGGCGTCATCATTGATGACGGTGGTCCTCCTACAGGGGACTTTCACCCCTTGAGTTCACGCCCATGCCGGGCGTACACAACCGGCTCCACCGGACTCGCTTCGTTCGCCGGTGAGCCGAACGTTATAGGTACTTAACTGAAATTGACGGTCGGTCGATTGTCAAAAAGCGGAGGCACAAATTGAATCCACGATTATCCTTCGCGCTTGTTTCCGCCCTCCTCCTCGGCTCCCTGCCCGCGAGTCAAGCTCTAGATGCAGAGATTTTTGTGGATTTTGATACGGATAATAGTATCTGGACGATCAATCAATATGCCGGAGCGAGCTACGGGACGATCAGCATTATTTTGGAAATATCTGAAGGCAATATTGAACCCGGCGCAGAACTTATGTTGGTCGCCGAGCATGATATGTATACGGTTGGCATTGATGATGACTACCCCTGCATAATTTTCGAGGGTGATTGCGGACCATATGAATGGGGGAACCCAGACCTTTTTGAAGAATCATATTTAATCCCGTGCCCTGTGTGCTGTGCGGACAATCGGCATATCTACGGGAAAATTAAGGAAGGGGTGACTCTATCCAGTGGAAACAGGTATCTTTTGGGCTCTGTAGGCCTATCTCTTGACACTTCAGGAGAGTGCTCATCCCGACTCATAATTAGAGGGGAATGTGATCATATCGACCATGAGGCATGGGCGCCGGCTTGGCTTGAATCAGATCCGAATCCTGTCAAACAGGGAACCTGGGGCAAAGTAAAATCCTTATATTAGTAAAGTGATACAGACCTATAACGACTTTTGAACCTGCCGAGGGCCCTTGTCACGGCCTCTCGCACAGGACTATTATAGTGACGCAAAGTTGAGAGTGGGCGGGGGCCGCGCCAAGCGCGCCTCGCAGGTTAAAAGAACGTTCGCGTGAGGAGAAAATGACTGAATTGAAGCCCATCGGCACTATCCACAGCCCATTCAAGGAGCTGAACGGCATGCCGATCCAGCCCGCTGGCGCGGCCGGCGTAAAGGGTACCGTCGATATCTTTGAGGAATACCGTGCCGGGCTCAAAGATCTGGACGGATTCTCTCATATCATATTGCTGTACCAGTTCCACCGCAGCCAGGGATTCAACCTCCAAGTCGTGCCTTTCATGGATTCAGAACCCAGGGGCCTCTTCGCGACCCGTGCGCCCAGGCGTCCGAACCCAATCGGACTCTCTGTTGTGCAACTGGACAAGATCGAAAACGGTTTGCTGCAGATTCAGAACGTGGACATCCTCGACGGGACCCCACTTCTGGACATCAAGCCCTATGTTCCGGAATTCGAGGCCCAAGTGAAGGTGCGCACCGGCTGGCTTGAGACAGCCAGGAAGACCGTTTCACACCGAAGGGCGGACGATCGATTCAAATAGGACCGCGAACGCCAAGCAGCTTGA
Organism: Candidatus Eisenbacteria bacterium; assembly: GCA_018831195.1. Lineage (NCBI taxonomy): Bacteria > Candidatus Eiseniibacteriota > Candidatus Eiseniibacteriota bacterium. The sequence goes on from JAHJDP010000037.1 coordinate 1,626, forward strand.
CTCCCTCAAGCGCGTTATGCAATATGAATAATGCAGTACGCATAATGCGGAGGGCATACTGAAATGAACCCATTCCAACACAGCGCGCTGGCACGCAAGGGCGCTTTCTGTAATCGAAAGAAGGAGTTACGCGAGATCCGCCGATCCATGGAGAATGGCGATCGTGCGTTTATCTACTCGGAGCGCAGGCTGGGCAAGACTTCTCTGGTGAAGCTCGCTCTCAGTGGTCTCCCGAAAGAGGAGTTCCTGGGTGCCTACATAGACCTCTGGCCCACGGATGACGAGGAGTCCTTCATCATTGCTATGGCGCGAGGGATCTCGGAGAGCCTCGAAAGCAAGGCGGACAAGATGCTTAAGTCTGCCCGCCAGTTTTTCGGAGCAATGGCTCCGTCCGTGACTATGGACTCTGATGGCAAGCCCACCGTGACTTTCGCCCAACGCACTGCAAGTCCAGGACACCCCGAACTCCGCTCGATCCTAGCCACCCCTGCAATCATAGCCAAGAAACGCAAACGACGCGTCGTCATTGTCTTCGATGAATTCCAGCGCATCCTTGAGTATGACAATGATCTGGTAGAACGGACTTTGAGGAGTGTCATCCAAGAACAATCGGAGATTGCCTATATCTTCCTTGGAAGCCGAAGACACCTCATACGAAGCATGTTCTTGGATCAGAACAGGCCGCTGTATCGGGCAGGCACGCACTATCCACTTGGACCAATCGCAACCGAGCACTGGATTCCGTACATTCGATCACGATTCCGCAAGACCGATCGGGAAATCGCTTCTGCTGTCATCAAAGAACTCTGCGCAATGACTGACGGACATCCTTTCTACACACAGCACCTTTGCCATGTCCTTTGGGAAATGAGCGATCCTGGTACCGTGATCTCTGCCGACAATCTTCAGGCGGCCCTTGGGCTGGTTCTTGAGCGAGAGAGCTACGCGTACACCGTTCTCTGGGAGTCCTTGGGAACCAATCAACAGCGCTTCGTGACTGGCCTGGCCCACGAGCCTCCGGGAACTCAAGTTTATTCGGCAGATTTCATTGCGCGCTATCGGCTTCGCAGTCCCGCCAGTGCTCAACGTGTGGTTCAAACGCTTCTTGAACGTGATGTCATCGATCATGCGGAGGGGTCCTTCGTCTTGACGGACAGGATATTTGGTGCTTGGGTCAGACAATCAGCATTGTTGCCGTGATCGTGGGAAAGGATGAAGAGAGATAACACTACATGCACCAGATGTCTCGTGCCGTCACGGTCCTTGCTGCGCAAGGTCCGCACCGGCCCATCCGCCGGTGATGTTCTCGTTACAGAGGTTGGAATTTTCTTGATTTTGCCCTTGACGCCCACAACTACGATTTGTAGTTAATTGACTACGATATGTAGTCAGCCTGTTTGCGGGCGGCCCAATGGCAAAAATAAATCGTACATCCCCTTCTCTGGCAAGGCTTTTCCCGAATCCAGCTATGCTCGATGTCATGGTTCTGATCATGTTGCATCCCGACCAGGAGTTCTACCAGCGGGAAATTGTTGAGAGAACACAAAATACAGTTCTGCAGGTTCAAAGGGCTCTGAAGCGAATCCAAGATGCAGGCTTTGTTCAAAAGAACAAAAGTGGCAACCGAGCCTATTACAGGGCGCGACGCGAACCAGCCTTCCATTGAGGCCTTGATGTCCACTGCATGCGGATCCGCACAGGGCGGTTCACGATGATGGAGCACACGAGAAACCTCACTCTTACAACTGATCGCTGTCAAAATCACCGCGCGTTGGCGCGTTCCCATTGCTAACAGATTCTCCACCGTGACCCAACAAGGGAGCGGGGGTGTCCACAAGGAGGATGAGTATTCGTGATAGTCTGACACTGACGCCATCATAATCGGCCTGCGCCGTCTCGTCTGAGGCGGGTACCCGAGACCGTCGGGTTCATCGCGGGCCACTTCTTTGACATGCCATCCCCGTTGCAGCGGATCGTGTTCCCTCGCTCGGGGAGCGTGAACGAGACGTGGACCGCGAGCTGATGCTCGACGTGGAGGCAAGACTCTTCGCGGCCGTTGGCGAGTACGGACAGGGAGCAAGCGAACAGGGAGCGGCCGGGCTCCGCAGCGCGCTTCAGGATGGTCTCTCGGGAGGCGTTCTCACGGAGGACATGATAAACGACGTGGGCTACTACTGTCTTGAGAACGGCCTCTCAGAGGCCGCAGTGGAAGCTTTCATGTTCAACGTAGAGCAGTTCCCGGATTTTGCGAACGCCCACAAAAGTTTGGGGGATACGCATTCCACGGTTCTGGCTTTAATCCGCCGGCCCATCCGAATGCGGCCCCGGGATCCCCCCCATCCAGCTTTTTGTACTGGCTGCAATACAGACTTACCGATATCCGGGCTCCCATGGTGTTATCGCAACATCATAGCGCAGGAAAACCGTTACAAATTGGACACCCAACAGGGTTTGCTGTAATCTATTTTCAGCAGTGTGCCAGTGAATAAACATGTAATGAAACAGAAGCATTAAGGGAGCCGTTTGCAGCGCAGACGCCCCCCAATCCTGTGAATCATGATGGTTAGATAAGGAATGGTTAAACAGAGAAGAAATATTTGAAGATAGGCCAATGCATTGAGGTTATGAAATATGAATAAATTCAACCCCGATACATATTGCGGAATCTACTGTGGTGCTTGCTCAATATCTATGCATGATAAAACCGGTCTCACTGATGATTTTTCTGCCTGTCTCAAAAGTGTGCCGAAGGAGGATTTATCTTGCGGCGGCTGCAAATCCGACAATGTGTACTATGGTTGCCGTATTTGTACTCTCCGTTCCTGTGCGCGTGAAAAAAATGTCGAGCATTGTATCGACTGTCCCGATTATCCATGTAAAAAATATAGAAAGTGGCAAGGGGTGGCAAAATTTCTCCCTCACATTAATGAAGCTGAGGATAACCTGGAGGCTATCAAAGACGACGGTGTTGACCACTGGCTTGATTCGCAAAAAAAAGAATGGTCATGCCCTACCTGCGGCAATCCTTTCTCATGGTATGCATCTATATGTTCAAAGTGTGGTCGTAGCCTTGTGTCAAAAGCATTCAAACTATCCGGCTGGAGGAAATTCTTGTGCCGCTTTATGATCCCGATGGTGTATCGAAAGGGAAAGGCGAGGTATAAGAGTGTTTAACAACGGCATTAAGGGCGATGGCAAAAAGCCGTCGCGCCTTATGTCGGGAGTTAGGCCGATTTTAAAGGGTTAGATATCCTTGCGAGAACAATCGGCCACGGGTTGACAGACAGGAACACGCCATGGATTCGTTTCCATATCGAGTATTTATAAGCTATTCACATACCGATCGATCGATTGTAGATAGTCTAGTTCAAGTTTTACGAGATTCAGGGACCTATCCAATGTGGGACGACGACTTAGTTGGCGGGAGCGGCTTTTCAGATCAAATTCAAGATTTCATCAGCAATTCTCACATATTCCTTCCTGTGCTAACTCAAGAGTCAAAAGATCGTCCATGGTTACACCAGGAAATAGGCTACGCACTCGCCCTGGGAAAACCCATTATACCGATTGCCTTAAACGCCTTGCCGGATGGAATCATAAGTGGAGTTCAGGCAATTCAATTGAAAGACGATCTCTCGGACGCGCAGCAAAAACTTACGCCGGCTCTATTTCGAAAACACATGACATCCATCCAAGAGCACCCGATAACGTATCAATGCACCGATGACAACATCCGCCGCGCGCAACTGCTAGCCCAACATGCAGATAGCGTGAGCTCTATTCATCAACATGGCCGAGTGCGCCAAATGGCCTCGCTAACATCATTCCATCTCCCGGGGCGTGGGACCAAGGACCCTATCTGGAAAAAATATTATCCAGCGACTCCCGATAACAAGATTCTCTTTGATGCGTTGCGCAAAGAGCGAGTTGCTTTAACTGAACACGCCGAAATAGCCGGATGCAGCCTAATCCTTGATCCGTTCGATCGACTTGAAGAAATCTACAAAAGACATGGCGCAGGTAATGTTATAGCCCGTGTTAACGGACTCATTTCCTTTCTGAAAGACGATACAGTAAGTAACATAGAAGTTGCTATAAATGATGACAGAGAGCGCGAGATCTCACTGACTGTTGTTGGTGATTGGTTTTCATCCGAAGCTGTGTCTTCAGGCGAGAAAAGCATCTTGAAGGAAGCCGTTTTTACACGATGTGCCACGGAGGTTCGACAACATATCGAGGATTTTGATGAACGGCTTGAGGAGCTCCTAGATTCCAGAGGGTGGCACGTGGAATCATCTCGCACAGAAGCAATATCATGTTTGGAATCCTATCTGGAGAATTTGAAATCCAAGGAGCCTAATTTGGCTCAGCGTAGGTTAAGATAATGCGGTCTAACGAACGTTAGGGTGCACCAATAAAGGAACAGTGAAACATGATAACTATGAAAACAAGAATCTCTATCTTGCAATCGGGCAAATGTCGTTGGCAATAAGCATTCTCCTAAATCGCTTTGTAGGTGATAGTAATCCTGTTTCATTTATCGTCGGTCTACTGACCGGATTATCAATAGTATTCAACATTGCATTTATGATGCTTTATCGAAAAGACAAATCAGACAAATGACATTGTCTCTGAGGATCTTTGTGCGCCCTAACAATTGCATGACCCAGATTTGGCTTTCACCAAGCAGGTTATGCACCCGTTGGGCACGCACGTGCAGCATGAAGCGGTGGAGCAAGTGTTTCGGCCAGTCGAGGAGAAACCCTCGGGCGAATGCGGAGCACGGTCCGACTTCTGGAAGGAGCGCACGGAGAGGCAGGCATGAGCAGCTTGTCCGGAAACTGCCGTCTTGTGAAGGAGTCCGCCCGATTGCTCCTCCGAATCACAACCATCAAGGAGGTGTCGTGTGAGAACTGCAATCGTGTGCTTTGCACTCATCGGCTCGCTGCTGGTCAGTTCGTCTGCGGGTGCCGACCCCATCAGCCTCATATAGATGATAGCACTACTCCTAAGTACGGCAGCCGCGGTCTTTAATCCACCGGTCCATCCGAATGCGGCCCCGGAACCCGCTCCGTCTCAGGTTCAAAGACCTCTTCTATATGTTCCCAGAAACGAATCATCTGCTTCACGGCAAAGACAGGCGGTTCGGAAACCTTCTTCGCCGCGGTGCCGGCCGCTTTGCCGGCCAGCTTGGCGATGCCGGCGAGGAGATGACCGCCCACGCCTACCGCCCCCACCACCCCCATCGCCGCCTTCTGCGGAAATCTTACCGCCCCGCCGACAACGAGGCGACGTGTTGCGGCGGCCACACGGCTCGCTCCCTCGGCCACCACACCGCCGAGAAGACCGGCCGCTTCGAGCGAGGCGCTGCGTGTTAAAGCGCGGCGGTCCGCATCAATGCGGATTCCACAATAGCGGCGCGCGAGAACACCAATCCGCAAGGTGAGCAGCGCGTTCGCCGAGCCGTCGAGCAACGAGTTCACAAGCAGAGAGATCAGGGGATCCATTCCGTTGACGGGGATCAGTCCCGAGAGACCGGCCGAAACGGGCGCCCCAAGGACGGCGAGGACTTCGCTGTCCTGGATCTCCCCCGCGATAAAGGCCGCCGTTCCCACATTAAGATAGAGCGCCCACAGCTCACGGGGGTGGGGCCGCTGATAATAAACCTCAGCGATCTCCTTCACCATACGCAGTTGCGCCGAGAGCACGATCGCCGTATCGAGGCGGCCGCTTTGTGAAACGGCTGTCGCGGCGAAGACGGCGGCGGCATGCCGGCGGATGATCTTCTCCGTACGCCGGTCAAGAAACGTTAAAGTGTTATTGATCTCATCTTCCAGTTGCGACACCCGCATGACGGATGAAACAGCCTCGGCGCCCGATCCGGCACCCTGCCGCTTCTTCTCACCGCGGGTCGCATTGAAGGTCGCCTCCAGCGCGGCCAATCCCTCATACTCATTCCGCACCGCGCCGTTCTTGAGAATCCGCCCGGCATACCGCTGTAGAAATTTCTCCCATTTTCTGCCCGATGTCTTTTCGGGGCGCACCAATGAGGCCGGCAGCATGAGAAGTTTCGCGACAGGATAAACAATAAGAAGTCCCACTCCCACCAGGAGAAGCAGGATGACAAACCAGCCCAGAATCGGGTGCACCGCGGCCGCTTCCCGATAAAGCATCAGGGCCGAACCGAGCAGGCCGATCAGGGCCAGGATCGTGAAGCCGATCCCGACGGGAATCAGAATTTTTCGGAGAGTTTGCATCATGATTCTCAGTCTACTCGCTATCCGAGGCTTCTGCTGGAGGAGGCGGAACCAAGCACTCCAACTTATCAATTAAATCGTTGATGTGCGAAGTGGCAACTTCCCAAAGATGGGCCGGATCACGTCTATTAAGCGGCATAAATGACTTTCCTGGTCCGAAGAATCTCAGATCTCCTAAAGGGATTTCGCAGGCTTCTTTTTTCTATGAGATCAACTTCTCGACCCAAAATCGTCTGAAGTTCATCACGCATATCAATAAGATCGAATAAGGACCATTTGGCATGATCCTCAAAAGCAACAAGCACATCAACATCACTGCTCGAGTTGAAATCATCCCGCAAAACTGAGCCAAAGAGAGCCAACTCCGTGATCCTCCATTTTCGAGCGAAGTCACGGATACGCTCATCACCAAAGTCAATTCGAGTCTTCTTCATCTTTGGAATCCCAGGGTTTACATCGATCTATCCTATTCATTGCAATCGCTTGAATAAGGATAGCGTTTACCGCCCTATCGTGCAAACGACACGCTCATAGACCAACCCATTTCCTCCCCGCCCCTCCTTATGCTATTCTCGCGCTGGTATGGCTGAAACCTAGGGATGGCTGTCATGGGAGGAGCTCAGGATGGAGTTGGCGGAACGTTATGAAAATGTTGGAGTTATAGGCGCGGCGGGGAAGATGGGCAGCGGCATCGCTCTGCTCCTCTCCCAGCAGATGGCGGAGCGCAAGCTCGACCCCAAGGGCAAGGGCCGGCACTTTCGCTTGGTCGCGATGGATGTCGATGATGCCGGATTGGATGGGCTGCGCTCGTATCTAGCCGCCCAAATGCGCAAGGCCGCCGAGAAGATGACGGTCGCCCTCCGCGGCCTCTATGCCGATCGCGCGGATCTGGTCGAGAATTCCGAGATCATCGATGCCTTCATTGATGACGCCGTCGGCGTCGTCCGTTTTACAACCGACCTCAACGCCCTCAAAGATTGCCACATGATCTTTGAAGCGATCGCCGAGAATATTCCGCTCAAAGTTAAGATCTACAGCAGGCTCAATGAACTCTGCGGGCCCGACACCTGGTTCTTCACCAACACATCATCGGTTCCCATCAGCCTGCTGGATCGCGATGCAAATCTCGGCGGACGGATCATCGGCTACCACTTTTACAATCCGCCGGCCGTTCAGAAACTGCTCGAGCTGATCACGACGCCGGCGACAAAGCCCGAACTGATTGAAGCCGGGAAGGCCATCGCCGCCGATCTCCGCAAAAAGGTGATTCCGGCCAACGATATCGCGGGATTTATCGGTAACGGCCATTTTATACGGGACGGACTCCACGGCATCGCCGAAACGGAGCGTCTCGCCAAGGAACATGGTTTCGCCGAAGCGGTATATATGGTGAACCGGGTGAGCCAGGATTGGCTGGTCCGCCCCATGGGGATTTTCCAGCTCATCGATTATGTCGGCGTGGATGTCTTTCAGTGCATCCTCGGTGTGATGAATCCGCATATCGATGGCGAGGATCTCCACTCCGACCTGATCGACAAGCTCATGAAGGCCGGTGTCAAAGGCGGGCAAAACCCCGACGGCAGCCAGAAGAACGGCATTTTACAATACGTCAAGGGGCGTCCCGCCGGCGCGTACAGCTTCGACAAGAGCGGTTATGTTCCCTTGGAAGCAGCCTGGACGGGCAAGTTGGACGCTCTATTAGGCGCCCTTCCCGCGGGTCACGCTCCGTGGAAGGCGCTGATGGGCGATCCAGGCAAGGACGAGAAGCTGGCCGCCTATTTTAAGAATATGAAGAAGGACGCAGGGATGGGCTCCCGTTTGGGGACGACCTATCTCAAGAGATCGAAGGAGATCGGAGAGCATCTCGTCAGCAGCGGCGTCGCGGCGCAGGCCGACGACGTCAACGGTGTTCTCATGAACGGCTTCTTCCATCTTTATGGGCCGATCAACGATTACGCCTGATGTGGCGGATGGAGTGGCGGATAATGTTGCCGATCCTGCCCAAATGCGTATCAAGATTTTAACTTTGGAGCTGGAGGGAAAAAGATGCCGTTAAGCCGAAAAGTCTATGGAGCCGCCGGGGCTTATACAATTTCGCTCGGATCGGGCCGAAAAGAGTTCAATCCCAAAAAAGCCCGCCCCGGTCTCGAACACTACATCAAAGAGGCGGGCCAAGCCGCCATCGCCCAGATTTCCGATCCCGCCATCATCGATGAGTGCGTCATCGGGAATTTCATGGCGGCCCGTTTCAACAGACAGGGCAACCTGGCGGCTCTGATGCCGACCATCCATCCCTCGCTCGAGTACAAGCCGAGCACGCGGACCGAAGGAGCCTGCGGATCGGGTGGGTTGGCCGTGATGACCGGACTCAAGTCCATCGCGGCCGGCTTGGCCGATGTTGTTTTGGTTCTAGGAACGGAAGTGCAGAACACGGTGAAGGCGATCTATGGGGCCGATATTCTCGCGGGCGCGGGCCACTATGCCTCGCAGCGCAAAGAAGGCCACGCTTACTTCTTCCCCTCCATGTTCTCCGACCGGGCCGGCGCGGCCTTCGAGAAGTTCGGCGAGGAAAAAGTGCGCCGTGCGATGACCCAATGGTTTGTCAATGCGGTTGAGGGCGCCCGCCGGTGCCCTGAGGCGCAGGAGCACCACAATACGGTTGAAGATCTTCATGCCTTGGGCAACACGAAGCCCAATCCCAGAGCCTTTGTCGACAACTTGAACGTTTTCGATTGTTCAAAGGTCTCCGACGGCGCCGCCGCCATCCTCCTCTTTTCCGATGAAGGCCTGAGAAAAGCCGGCATCGCAAAGAAGGACGCGATGGAAATCACGGGCCTCGGCTGCTCGGTCGCCGACCTCACCAAACCGCCGGTGGATCCCACCAAGGCCACCACGAGCGAAACGGCCGTACAGAAGGCTTATAAAATGGCCGGCATCACGGCCAAGGATCTCGGCTTCGCCGAGGTGCACGATTGCTTTACCATTACCGGCGTACTGATGGCCGAAGCGACCGGCTTTGTGGGCTACGGAGAAGGGTACGATTTCATCTCCGAGGGCCACACAAAGCTCGGCGGCCGTTTCCCGCTCAATCTTTCGGGCGGACTGGTCGGCTATGGCCACTACACCGGCGGCACCGGTGTGCGCCAGACGGTGGACAACTGGAAGCAACTCACCGGACGCGCGGGCGACTTCCAGGTCAAGAATCTGGAAGGCAAGCACGGCCTGGTGATCAGTATGGGCGGCAACGACCGGACCGTCGTATCGCTTGTCACACGGCGCGCACAATAGAGGAATCGGCTGCATTCCCGGGGAGCGGGTTCTGAAAACCGTTCATATTGATACCGAACGCACATGGCGCGGCGGTGAGCAACAAGCCCTCTACCTCGCGCAGGGTTTGGCGCGGCGATCGATCGATGTGACAATGGTCGGAAATCCCGGAAGCCCATTCATTGAGAGCGCCCGGCGGGACGGCCTGCCGGGCTTTGAATTGCCGCTGCGGGGTGCGTTGAACCCCGCGGCCGTCTTCCAACTGATGCAGCTGTTCCGCGACATCCGGCCGGATATTGTACACGCGCACAGCGCGCATGCCCACGCGCTCGGCGCTCTTGCCGGCCGCCTCTCGGGGATCGGGCGCATCGTCGTTTCCCGGCGCGTCGACTTCTCGATTCATCATGCGCCTCTTCGATTGAGCCTCCTCAAATACCGTTTCGGCGTCGATCGCTTTATCGCCATTTCCGAAGGTGTCAAAGCGGTCATGATCCGGGACGGTGTTCCGGCGGACAAAATCGATCTGGTTCCCTCCGGCGTTGATATTGAGATGCTGGAAGCAACGCCAACCCGCGATTTCAGGAGTGAATTCGGCATTCCGGAATCGGCGCCGGTTGTCGGCGATGTGGCCCATTTCGGGTGGCACAAGGCGCAGGAAGTGCTGGTCCGGGCCTGTCCCCTCATCTGGGAGCAGGAACCGGAAACCCGTGTGATCCTTGTCGGCGACGGCGGCGAACGCGCCAAGGTTGAACGGATCGCGCATGCGATCGGAGCCGGTCACCGGCTCATCTTCACGGGGCACCGCACGGACGCCCGGGAGCTTATCCGCTGGTTTGACATTTTTGTCATGTGCTCGGTCCTCGAAGGACTTTGTACAAGTATTCTGGACGCGCATATCCTCGGCACACCGGTGGTGGCGTCTGATGTCGGCGGCATCCCCGAGATTGTTAAAAATGAAGAGACCGGATTGCTCGTGCCGCCCCAGGATCCGGCATCCCTCGCCGGCGCGATCCTCCGGCTGCTTCGAGACCGGCATCTGGGCGCCCGGCTCAATCAGGCCGGCCGCTCGCTCGTCATGAAGCGCTACAGCGTTAACGCCATGGTGGAGGGAACGTTGGCGGTTTATCGCCGGCTCCTGCATTGATCGGACCCATCCCCACAGATGCATATAAGACTTGAAGATACGCCGCATGAGGTGTATCCTATTAGCATGTAGGATTGCGAAAAATTCTAGGGAGGAAAGATCAAATCGAGGGGGAATCATGATGTCGCAGCGTCGCAATGGAAATCATCTTCTTCTCTCGCTGCTGCTGGGCTCCATTTTTCTACTGAGTGGAGCCGGGGCAGGAGCGGAGGAGACCTTACTCTGGGCGCCAGCTTCAATAGATATCAGCACGGCTCAGAGCACCACAAACCTCTACTACAACGGACTCAGCGGACGGCTTCTCGGCGCCGGAACCGAACAGGCGGCGGAATTGGAGAACCGCGGGGCGGTACGGATCTCGGCCGGCGCGGAAGAGGCGCTCTTTGTTTATCTCATCGAGGATGCGTCACGGGCCGCGTTTGAAGCACCGGCGCGCATTCTTTTTCGCAGCGGGCATGAGGTTCTGCTGGCCACCGACGGCGCGACGCCGCAACTCACCGGCGCGGCTGATGCTACTTCAAACGGATTGAAGCAGCCGGTGCGCCTCGCCAGAATTCCCATCACCTGGCCGGCGGAAGCGGCGGCGCCGCGGCTGCAAGACCGGGAGGCCGATCCACTCATCCAGCAGATGGTCTCCGGCCTGACCATTGCGAGCTATATGTCCACATGGCAGCCCCTCGAGGACTTCGTGACGCGCTACACCCTTGCTCCGCAGAATCTGCAGGCGTCGCAATGGATACTGAACCAGTTCCTCTCCTTTGGGATCGATGCGGAATTCCATTACTTCGAGCAGAGCGGGCAAAGGCGCAATGTCGTCGCCACGATTCCAGGCCAAGTCGATCCGTCAAAGGTTGTTTATATTACGGCCCACTTTGATGCGACATCTTCTGATCCCTATGTCTGCGCTCCCGGCGGTGATGATAACGGAAGCGGTTCGGCCGGGGTCATTGAAGCGGCGCGCATCATGAGCCAGTACCTCTTTGAGTACACGATTAAGTTTGTTTGCTTCAACGGGGAAGAACAGGGGCTCTACGGCTCTTCCGCCTATGTCGCCGATATTGCCGCCGCCGGCGAGGATGTGATCTGTTGTTACAATATGGATATGATCGCCTACGCCGGCACCGATCCGGCGCCGCCCGATCTCATCATTTACACCAATCCCGCTTCAACCTCCGTCGCGGCGACGCTGGCAGAGGCCGCCAATACTTATACACCGGGTCTGATCGAACCGGTGATCGTCAACGAGAGCATGGGATCGAGTGATCATTCGCCCTTCTGGAATCATGGTTACCAGGCGATTCTGGCGATTGAGGAAGAAGCCTGGGGGCCTGATTTCTGCCCCTGGTACCATACCTGCAACGATATGATCTACCGCTATCCTCAGGACTATCCGACCTATTGCGCCCAAGCCGTCATGTCCGCGGTCGCCATGACCGCCATCCCATTGAACCCCAATGGTCCCTACCTCGTCCTCAACGAGTCGACGCTGGATGATGACGGCATCGCGCCCTCCAATGGCGACGGCGACGGCATCCCGAATCCGGGAGAGACGATCGAGGTTTGGGTCAATGTGAGAAATGTCGGAACCGATATAGCGCAAAATGTCTCCGGCGAGCTGAGTTCGGCCGGCGGAAGCGTTACTATCCTCACCTCCTCGGCTGCATGGAATAATATTCCGGCCAGCGGGCAGGGAACCAACCTCACCGCCTTTCTCATCGAGGTTTCCTCATCCGCCGTCGATGGCGAGACCCTTCCTTTCACATTAACCATGACGGATGATTCCGGGAATCGGGAGCTGGCCTTCCAATATACCGTCAGCGCCCCCGATCTCTCGTTTTACTTCTACACCCTGGATGACGCGCCCAGAGGAAATGGAAACGGCGTCATCGACCCGGGAGAGGCCTCTGAAATCTTCGTCACCATCGCCAATCGCGGCGGAAGAAGCGCGGCGGGAGTCTCCGTCGACATCTCAAGCCCGAGTGGTTATGTCAACATTATTGAAGGCACCGCGGGTGTGAGCGAGATCCCCATCGGAGAGGAGCGAGAGTTGACCTCTTCCTTCCGGATCGGCGTCGCCGCGGGCGCGCCGGCGGGGGAAATCCTGCCATTGGATCTCGCGATCACATCAGGCGCCGGGTACCAGGCCGATTCGGGCTTTAAAGTTAAAGTCGGCGCGGCCACCTACGACGAACTGGAAGCCGACGGCCCCTGGAGCACCGCCGCCGCGGGCGATGACGCCACATCAGGCGTTTGGATCCGTGTCGATCCCAACGGCACCTTGCAGGATACCAGCCCGTGCCAGCCTGAGGATGACCACACCGCGGCCCCGGGAACCGACTGCTTCGTCACCGGGCAGGGTCCGGTGGGCGGCACCGCGGGCGGGAATGACGTCGATGGCGGCAAGACGACGCTGACATCGCCCCTCTTCAATCTTCTCGGCATGCAGGCGGCGCGCGTCACCTACTGGCGCTGGTATACAAATGATCTTGGCAACGCCCCGGATGAGGATGAGTGGGTTGTGCAGGTTTCCAGCAACGGCGGAACCAACTGGGTCGATCTCGAGCGCACGATGCAATCGGCCAATTCCTGGCAGCAGCAATCTTTCTTGTTGGATGGATACATCACCCTCTCCGACAATGTGCAATTCCGGTTCATTGCCAGTGATGAAATCAACGGATCGCTGGTGGAGGCGGCGGTCGATGATTTCGAGATTACCGGCGCAACCGCATCCGTCGATGTCGGGGATGCGATCGCGCCCCTCGCGCTGCGCCTCTATCCCGCCCGGCCCAGCCCGGCCAGCGGCAACACGTCGATCGCGTTCGCCCTTCCCACCGCCGGCCGTGTTAAACTCGATCTCTACGGCGTCGACGGCCGGCATATCCGTTCCCTGGTGAACGGGCGGCGGCATGCGGGAATCCACAATATTCCATGGGACGGTGCGGGATCCAGCGGGAAAACCGTGGCGCCCGGTGTCTATTTCTACCGCCTGGAAGCGGGCAACCAGAGCCTGGTGCGGAATCTCGTTGTTATACATTAACGAATAATTTCAGCGAAGCATTCCGCGTTGATGCGGATGGGGCCGGTGTTGATCTCACCGGCCCCATTGATTTGCTGATAGATACCGTCTCTTATTCCGTAGCAAGAGCTCGGATATATTCACCGACGAAATCAAAGAAACGTTGAACCGATCCGATATGCAGCCGTTCGTCGGGTGAATGCGGATTTTCGATCGTCGGTCCCAGCGAGATCATATCCATCCCCGGATATCTCTCACCGATGATGCCGCACTCCAATCCGGCATGAACCACCTCGAAGGCCGCATCCCCATGGTGAACCCGGCGCCAAACCTCCTTCGCCCGGGCCAGCATCCTGGAATTCAGATCCGGCTTCCATCCCGGATAGCCCTCATCCATATCGACGGTCGCGCCGTTGGCCAGCGCCACCGACTCAATTTGATCCATGACACCGTCGATCGCCGACGCGATGGAGGAACGGGACGCCGTCAGAATGGTGAGGGAATCCTGCTCGAGGCGGACCCGGGCGAGGTTACTCGACGTCTCCACCTTGCCGGGGATATCTCTGTTCATCGCCAGGACGCCGTAGGGCAGACCGAGGATCAACCGTAGAACGGCGTCTCTCGATCCGGCGGTCAGAACGCCGGCCGGCGCCTTGTCTTGCGACACCGTCAATGACAGATCCGGATCACCCGAGGCGAATTCATCCCGGAATCCATCCAGCTGTTCTTGTATAACATTCCGCAGCGTCTCCTCCTGCCCAACCGGCAAAACAACCACGGCCATCGCCTCCCTCGGGATGGCGTTGTGCTTGTCACCGCCGTGAAGCGCCGCCAGAGAGAGATCCGTCATCCTCGTGAGAGTACGGATCGTGCGGGCCAGAAGACGGATGGCGTTCCCGCGATTGTGTATGATATCCATCCCGGAATGACCGCCCCGCAGCCCCTTGAGATCCAACCGATAAGCTTGCCCGGCGGGTGTGGATCCTGATTTGAGCGGCAGCGTTATGGAGGCGTCCCGGCCGCCGGCGCATCCGATATAAAAGATCCCATCCTCCTCCGAGTCGAGATTGAACAACATCCGTCCTTTAACAAAATTGGAATCCAGGTTTCGGGCGCCGGTTAATCCGGTTTCCTCGTCGACCGTCATCAGCAGCTCGAGCGGCCCGTGAACAGCGTTGGGGTGATCGAGAAAGGCCAGGGCGGTCGCGACCCCGATCCCGTTGTCGGCGCCCAATGTTGTGCCATCCGCCGTGATCCAATCCCCATCGCGGACCAGGGTGATCGGATCCTTTTTGAAATCGAACTCCTTGTCGGAGTTCTTCTCGCAGACCATATCAATATGGCCCTGCAAAACGACGGTGGGCGCTGTTTCAAGGCCTTTGGAGCCTGGAATGCGGGCCAGGATATTCCCGATCGCATCGATCTCGCATTCGTATCCCTTATCAAGGACCCAGGATCTGATCGCCTCTCCCAAGGCTTTTTCATTCCCCGATCCATGCGGGATTTGGCAGATCCGGGCGAAATATTTCCAAACGGCTTTCGGTTCGAGCGACTCCACTGAAGTTGGCATCTTTCCTCCTTGATTCGAAATAGGGGTACCCGCAAATGCTATCACACGGCTCGGGGTCCAGCGAGGGAAACAGATTCCGGGCGGATCCGTATTCCATCAAGAGCCACCCACCGGGGAGAAAAATCCATGATCCTGAATAAAAACGTGCCCATGACGGCCATCCTTATGATCCTGCTTTGCCTCGCCCTAGGGGCGGCCGGAGCCCAAGACCGATTCGGTCGGGCCACTGCGTTTGAAAAGGCCGGAAATTACGAGGCGGCCATAGGCGAATATGCCTCCTTTTTGAAGGCACATCCCCAAGACGCCTTGGCGCCGACGGCGGCCATGGCGATCGGAAATATCTCCTTCCTCGCTCTCGAAAATCATACGGCGGCGGTCGAGGCGTATGACCGGGTATTGAAAGAATATCCGAAGAGCTCTTGGGCCGCCGAGGCGGCGCGGCGCAAGGCCGAGTGCCTCGAGGTGGAGGAAAATTGGGAGGGCGCCGGCGAGGCTTATGGAGAAGCCCTCAAATTATGTGGTGAGGGGGACAACCGCCCTCCTCCAAATTGGGTCAACGAGGTCTCGTTGGCCGCCGCCGATTGCTACTACGAACTTGGGGACCGGAGCCGGGTGATTGAAACTTATGAGACCGTCTTAAAATCCTCGATGCCGCCCCCCGCCGCCGCGACGACCCTTTACCGTCTCGCCGATTCGTATGAATCGAATGCGCAGGGAGAAAAAGCGGCGCGGAAATATGCCGAGCTTATTGAAGATTATCCATTCTCCGCCGAATACGCACAGGCGATAGGCAAAAGGGAATGTATCGATCAGTACCTCGATTTCGAATGGGAGCACTATCTCACCTACACCCAAACAACCCAGGATTTTCAAACGCGGGATTTTGCGGCGGCCATACCGCGCTGTGACGATATCATCACCCGAAGTCCAAACGAGAAGCTCAAGCTCTGTGCTGAATACCGGAAAATCGTCGCGGAGACGGTCATCGCGGGAGACTACACGGAGGGCGCCGGGCGGCTGGAATCGTTCCTCAACCGTATCCCCGACCGCCGGGCCTTTCCGAACGCCCAGCGGCAGTTGCTGCTCTTCCAACAGACCGCCGGTTTGGAGCGACAGGTGCGCGAATCGCCGGATGATGGTGCGGCGCTCCAGCAGTTGGGCGAGCAATATCTGCGGAGCCAATCCCTCGCGAAAGGAGTGGATGCGCTCGAAAAGGCCCGCGCGATGGATCCCGATAATGCCGATATCGCGTTGAGTCTGGGTTTGGCCTACCTCAATACCGGCCAGCCTGAAGCGGCGCAGACGGCCTTTGGCGTTTACTTCACACAGAATCCCACGAATACCGGCGTCCTAAATCAGGTTGGTTATACATATCTCGGCCTGGGCGATGTCGAAACGGCTCTCGAGTATTTTGTTAAATATGTCAAGGCGGGGCCGGATGACGCCAATGCCCATGACAGCTATGGCGAGGGACTCCTGGCGGCAGGCCGGGTGGAAGAGGCCGAACAGGAGTATGAAACCGCCGTCCGGATTGATTCCACCTTCTTCAATGCCTATTTCATGCTGGGAACAATCTATCAGCAAGGGAGCAAACCTGAACAAGCTGTAGCGGCTTATCAGAAATTTCTGGAACTGGCTCCGGCCGACCCGCGAGCTGAAAGGGCTCACACCGCCTTGCGCGAGCTGCGGGCGGCGCAAGCTGCCGACTGAAAAGCCACCGCGGAAACCTTCACCTGGAGGCGACATGAAGAGTTTCGATCACATTTCCAGAAGAGAATTCCTCAAACGCTCGGCCGCCCTTGGAGCCCAGACGGCCTTGATATCATCCGGGATCGGTCTCGGGGTCGGATGCGGCGCCGGTTGTCATACAACGCGCGCGGGCATCGATCTGGCGGTCGCCAAGGGAGATTCTCCCGTCAAAAACTGCCTGGCCGCGGTGGAGGCCATCGGCGGGTTTCCAAAATTCGTGAGCGCGGGAAACCGGGTTGTCATCAAACCGAATCCGATCGGCCGCAATCAACCGGACCTGGCGACAAATACGCACCCGGACATGATTGAAGCGGTCATCAAGGGCTGCCTCGCGGCCGGCGCCTCCGAGGTGCTCGTCGTGAGCCATGATGATCTCGGAAGTATGGAAGCCAACGGTACGGCCGCGGCGGTGGAACGCGGCGGAGGCATCCTGAAATCCTTGATGCGACAAGAAGAGTACCGCGAGATCGTTGTTCCACGCGGCAAGATCCTCCGCACCGAACAGGTCGCCGCGGATGTCCTCGATGCCGATCTCTTTATCAATATGCCGATCGCCAAACATCATGCCGCGACAGAGGTCACCCTGTCGATGAAGAACCTCATGGGGATCAATTGGGATCGGGTTTTCTTTCACCAGACCGATCTCCACCGCTGCATCGCAGAACTCACCAGCCTTATACGGCAGGATCTCATCATCATGGATGCCAACCATGTGTTGATGACCAATGGCCCGAGCGGTCCAGGAGAGGTTCATCTGGGACGGCAGGTGATTGCAGGCGTGGACCCTGTGGCGGTCGACGCCTTCACGACCCAGGCCTTTTTCCGCGAGCCGGACCGGATTGATCATATCCGGATCGCTCATGAGCTGGGTGTCGGCGAAATCGATCTGGCCAAATTGAAAATTCATGAGTTTGAGGTGTAATCGCGAAGAGAATACCGAGTGAGATTGCCGAACTTTAAAAAAAAAATCTCACTTCATCAATTTTCTTTGAACCCATTTGTCATTTTTTACGTCTTATATAATACCATGGTTACCTTCTCATACCCCATGAGAAAGGTGCTGATACACCATGATTCTGCCAGTGGGCCGACCTGGCGGCCACCCCCCGTCAGTCGGCCCATCTCCTTAAAATGTAACCCCTTATGGGTCTCGGCATTCCGGCGATGCCCACCCCTTCATTCGCTGGATTGTTCGAGACCCTTAAGTCAGGCGCGCCGTTGTCAAACCGGCCTCCGAGGTCCATGCCGCCTATACTCGCTGGTGTATAAGGATAGCGCTCTGGATACCCCGGTTTGACGGCGGCCGTCGATGGAACAAAATACGTCTCTACCAAGGTGACTTCAACCCCGCGGATACTCTTCCAGCCATAGGCTTTACACCGCAAACAAAAGATTGACCTTCACACTAAAAGCTCCAAGGATAAAGGATATCATTTCCATTCATTGGAGGATCGGCGCTATGGAAAAGAATCCTATGATCGACATTCTCATGAACCGCAAGTCGGTGCGCTCATTCAAGGAAGAGGCGCCGTCGCAGGAGGTGATTGAAACGATCTTCCGGGCGGGACAGCAGGCGCCCTTCGCCATGCAATTGTGCAGCGCTATCTTGGAGCGAGGCGAGGGTATCCCCTGGGGCGCCCCACTGAATTTTATCATATGCGCCGATGCGCATCGGATGCGCTTGATCGCAAAGAAACGCGGCAGACGGCTCCTCATGAATGATCTCACGATGCTGCTCTTTGCCCTGCAGGATGCGGCCTATATGGCTCAGAATATGGTGATCGCCGGCGAGGCCCTGGGCTTGGGCAGCTGCTATATCGGCTCCGCACCCATGATCGCCGGCAAAATCGTCGAACAATACAAACTTCCGCCCAAGGTCTTTCCAATGGTCATGCTTGTCATGGGATATCCGGCGGAAAACAAACCGGTTCGTCCGAGATACCCCCTCTCCTTTTCACTCTTTGAGAATGAATATCCCTCATTCACGGATGAACAGGTAACGGAAGCCATGCGAGTCATGGATGAGGGCTACCTTGCACAAGACTACTATAAAGAGGGCCGTCTTATGATCAAGATGGAGGAGGGCAAAGAGGAGACTTCCACTTTCGACGACTATTCCTGGACGGAACATATCTCGCGGAAGTTTCAATGGTTTCCCCTGCAAAGCGAGATCCTTGAAAGTCTGAAGGCCTGTGGATTCAAACTAGGAAGCGACTTATGAAACGTTATTCCGTTTTCGCCATGGCGCTGCTCCTGCTCCTCGCCGTATTCACTCCGGCTGCCGCAATCAAGCCGGTTCTCCCCCGGCACCCCTCACTCAATCCGGACGGCAGCCTGATGGCCTTCGATTGGAGAGGCGATATCTGGATCGTCCCCGCGGAGGGAGGCGCGGCCCTCCGCGTGACCGCTCATGTCGCTCATGATGCCTATCCCTATTGGTCCCCCGACGGCAAGGAAATCGCCTTCTCAAGCGACCGCTACGGAAATACCGACATCTTTGTTGTCGGGACCCAAGGGGGATCGCCGGAGCGACTGACCTTCCACAGTGACGAGGATCAGATTTACGGCTGGAGTCCGGATGGGGGCACCGTCTATTTCGGCAGCCGCAGGGAGTCGCGGCAGAATCTCATCTACGCTGTTTCACGAACCGGTGGCAGGCCGCTTAGAATCACGGGTGATCTTGCCTTCAACTCATCCGTGAGTCCCGATGGCCGCTGGCTCGCCTATGTCCGTGGTTATACAAATTGGTGGCGGAAACACTACCGGGGTTCAGCGAATCGGGATATCTGGATCCGTCCCATGGGCGGCGGCGAAAGCTTTCAGATCACTTCCTGGGATGGGGATGACGATCAACCGAAGTGGGCCGCCGGCGGCCGGACCCTTTATTTTCAGAGCGAGCGGGAAGACGGCGTGATGAATTTATATCGTCTGGATCTGGCCGTAGACGGGGAAAATATATCGCCGTCCGGAGAGCCGGTCCAGATCACCCACATCACCGAAGATGGGATTCAGTATCTTAATCTCAGTCAAGACGGCCACTGGGCCGTCTTTGAATGCAACGGCGGATTGTACAGAGTCTCTACGGCCGGCGGGGAACCCCTGGAGGTCCCCATCGATTGCCCCGGGGATCTGAAGGAAAACCCGGTGGAACGCCGGATCCTCACTTCCGGAGCTTCTGAATTCGCCTTTGCTCCGGGTGAGAAACAAATTGCCTTTGTCGCCGAGGGGGAAATCTATGCGGCTCTAATAAATGAAAATGAGCTGCGGGAGCCGATCCGGCTGACAGAGACCGACGCCAGGGAGAAGGATCTCGCTTGGCTGGATGAAAACACCCTCATCTTCACCAGCGATCGTTTCGGCGATGATGATCTGTTCTTATTGCGCAGCACCGATAAAGAGGAAAAGCGGCTGGGAAAGAGCCGGTATCGCGAAGAAATCCGTCTGACGGATTCACCGGAAACAGAGCGGGCGCCTCAGGTCAGCCCCGACTCGAAAACGATACTCTACCGCCGCGGCACGGGGTTTCTTTGGACCATGGACGGCGAGGGAAGGCATCAGAAGCTTCTGGTCGACGAGCCGCAGGTGCTTCACAGCAGCTGGTCCCCTGATTCGCGTTATGTAGCCTATAGTTATACAACGCTCGGCCACGCTGAGGATATCAATATCGTCAGCCTTGAAACTTTGGAAACACATAATGTATCAAACCATCCCAATGATGATTTTCATCCCCTTTGGACGGGCGATGGGAAACGTCTGAGCTGGGCCAGCCGGACCGATGATGGTTTCTATAGTATCCGCTATCTGTGGCTGACGACGGAAGAAGCCGACAAGAGCAGCGCCGAAAGGGAGCGCGAGGAAGAGCAAGAGGAGTCCCTAAAGAAGGATCGCAAGGATGGCGGCGCATCCGATGACGATGAAGACAAGAACAAAGAAAAAGACAAAAAGATTCCTGAAGTGAAAATCGACTGGAGTGATTTTCCGGATCGCATCCGAACGGTTACAACGGTCCGCGGTTATTATTGGGATTACGATCAAAGCCCCGATGGCAAACATTACGCCCTCAAGACGGATGCCGTGGAAGGGATGGAGCTATGGACGGTTGATTGGGATGGAGACAATCTGCGCCGGCTGACGCATAACAGATCCGATCCGGACAAAATGACATGGAATGAAGCAAGCGACAAAGTACGCTATTTGAGCCGCGGGCAAATTAGAGAGATCGAGAATAAAGAAGGGGCGGAGGAATCAACTTATACATTTTCTGTGGATCTCACCGTCGATGCGCGCGCACGGCGCCTCCAGAAGTTCAGTGAGGCCTGGCGGCTGCTGAACGACGGCTTCTATGATCCCAATTTCCACGGCGTTGTTTGGCCGGCGATGAGGGAAAAGTATCTCCCACTCGCCGCTGAAGCCTTGATGCGCGAGGATTTCAATGATGTCGTTCGTGAAATGATCGGGGAGTTGAACGCCAGCCACCTCGGCATCTACGGTCCCCGCGACAGCGGCGGTGATGAGACCGGGCTGCTCGGCTTTACACCTGATGACAGCTATGACGGCCCCGGTATCAAGGTCGCGGCCGTCCTGAAGCGGGGTCCCCTTGATCGCGAGGGCCGGCGGGTTCATCCGGAAGACATCATCTTATCAATCAATGGCCGGGAGATCGAACCCGGCCAGAATTATTATCCCCTCCTGAATCATATGGCCGGCAAGGAAGTCGATTTGGCCATCTCACCCATGGGAAAGGGCGGGAAGAAGAAAACGATGACTGTCGAACCCCTCGATGCCGGCCGGTATTGGACACTCAGCTATAGTCAGTGGATGGATTCCAACCGTCAGATGGTTGATCAGCTCTCGGAGGGAAAAATCGGTTACCTCCACATGAGTGCTATGGGGGATGATAATTGGGACCGATTCCTGGAGGACATTTTCAGCCGGGCGCTGGGAAAAGAGGGGCTGATCCTCGATGTTCGGTTTAACAATGGCGGCAGCATCCATGATCGTGTTCTGACCTTCCTCAGCCGCCGCGCCTACTGCTATTCAAAAGGCCGCGGAGATCGCAACATCACCTATGATGCGCTCCAGCGTTGGGAAAAACCGATCGTCCTTCTCACGAACGAGCGCAGCTACAGCGACGGCGAGATCTTTCCCTGGGGATTTAAGGCCTTGGGGCTGGGGTTGGTCGTCGGAATGCCGACGTTCGGCGCGGTGATCGGCACCAATGATGTCCGGCTCATTGATGGAACGGGATTCCGGGTTCCCGGCACCGGGTGGTACCGGATGAACGGGGAGAGCCTCGAAAACAACGCCGTTCAGCCCGATATCCGGGTGCCGGATGTGCCGGAGGAAAATCTCCAAAACCGGGATGCCCAGCTGGAAAGGGGCGTCCAGGAATGCCTGAGAATGATTCAGTTTTAACATTCACGGAGAGCAGATGTCCGAAATACCATTTGAATCTCTTCTCAACCGCTCGCTACAAAACCTAAAGGGATTCTGGCGCGATATCAAAGCGCGCACACCCTTCCCCACCGGGCGGACGATTCATCCCGATCTTCCCAACGAGGAGATCCCGCACATCCGGAAGCAGATGCAGGATTGTCTCGATGCGAAGGGTGGCGAGGTCTCGGCCCGCCTGAGGGCGGCGGAGTTGGGCCGGGCTTATTTGCACTTGAATCCCACGGGCCGGGAGCGTTTTTTGGGGATTTTAGCCGCCGATTTTGGCGTCCATCGCGAGGCGGTGATCAAGGCGGCCCAGGAATATCAGCACGCCGAGGGCGGGGACAACTTCGAGAAGGAATGCCGGCTCCGTGACGCGCTCATCGCTCCACGTGTGCGCCTGCTGACTCAGTTTAACGATTTACCGGAAGGTGTAAAATTCCTGGTGGATCTCAGAAGCGATCTCCTGGATAACCTGAAGAGCCATCCGGAATTTCAACCTCTCGACTGGGATTTGAAGAGCCTGCTGGCCTCATGGGTTGATGTCGGCTTCCTCGAGCTTCGTCGGATTTCATGGGATTCCCCGGCCTCCTTACTCGAAAAGCTCATCGCCTATGAGGCTGTCCATGAAATCGAATCCTGGACTGATCTTAGAAACCGGTTGGAGTCCGATCGGCGCTGTTATGCTTTTTTCCATCCCCATATGCCGGGTGAACCTCTCATTTTCATTGAGGTCGCATTGCTCGATCAAATGGCGGGCAGTATTCAAGTTCTTCTGGATACGGAGGCGCCCGAATTTAATCCCCGCGGCGCCAGAACCGCGATTTTTTATTCGATAAATAATACTCAGAAGGGACTGCGGGGTATCAGCTTCGGGAATTTTTTGATCAAAAGGGTTGTTGACGATCTTCTCAGGGATTTTCCGAGACTTAAACAATTCGCGACACTTTCTCCCGCACCCGGCTTCTGCCATTGGCTGTCCGAGCAAATCTCCGGGGGTGGAAGTTTGCTGACCGAGGCCGAATCCAAATCGATTGAAACCGGCACCGGGAGAGATCCTGACATAGCGCTGCAGGCCGTCCTCGCCGATCCCGGCTGGAACCAGGATCTTGCCTTGGCGGCCTCATTGGAAACGCCATTACTGCGCCTTTGCGCCCGCTATTTGACGGAGGCCAAGCGCGGCGGCCGGCCGCTGGATCCCGTTGCGCGGTTTCATCTTGGAAATGGCGCTGTCATCGAGAAATTGAATTGGCTGGGCGACACATCCCCAATTGGTTTGAAACGCTCCGCGGGAATCATGGTGAACTACGGTTACCGGCTGGAGGAGATCGAGAAAAATCATGAGAACCATGTGGGCACGGGAGCCGTTGCGCTGGCGCCGCCGGTCCGGCGTTTGTTAAAAAGCTGATCCGGAACCTAGAGATTAATCAAAACAAGCGCAACGATGGTCATTAGGACCGCTGTCAAGTCCCTTGGCTTGAGCCGCTCTTTAAAAAAGGTCATCCCGACAAGGTTGATAATGACGATACTGCCGGCGCCGTAAATGGGGAAAACAACCGAAGCGGGAAGTTCGTTCAAGGCCAGAATCAGAAAGAATGAAGAGAAGAGGTTCGGCACACCAACCGCCGATCCCATGAGGATCTCCCGCCGTGCCAGGGGAATTCTTCGCCGCAGAACGACAGCCAAACTAAACAACAAGGCGACAAAAAAAACACAGAATAGAAAGAGGGATTTGTGTTCCAAAATCGCATATCGCTGAAAGACCTTATTGCTGAACTCGGCCAATCCACCAAGAACAAAGAGCATGAGCAGAATCGGGCGGATCGTACGGCCTTGTTGCGCCCGTGACGGCCAGTTGACCAGTACGATTGAAAAGACCGCCAGGCCGATTCCCATCCATTGAAGGAGCTGCGGGCGCTCCCTCCAGATAAGCAACGACAGCAGCATCGGAACAAGGATCCCAAGCTTTGCGAAGGCTCCGGCAAGACCGACCCCATGCCGCCGGATACTGATCTGAAGGCAGATAAAAGAAAGGAAGAAGACCCCCCCGGCGATCCCCCCGACAAACACCGCCCAAAGGAAACTGCCATTCAGCGAAAGCTTATGTCCCGGCCCGGCCAGAGCACTCCCGATATCCGAGATCGATTCGATCAAATGCAGCGGATGGGTCAACGGAAGGCCCTTGATCGCAAGAAAACCCGCCATGACAACACAAGCCGCGATGTAGTTTACCGAAGTAATGGCATAGCGATTCATCCCTTTGTTTTCTGTATATTTAAAAATCAGCGCGATCGAGGCGCTGCAACACACCGCGAGCAGAAGGTATGGCATTTAATTCAATTGCTCAATTCTGGATCAGGATTGGGAATTCCGGCGGCCGGCCGTTCCATGCAACGCGCTTCGCGGGATGGCCCGCTGCCGTATATGAAACTCAACACTATCATGATCCGTATCTTTCTGCTACGATGGCCGCGTTGTTTGGCTTATTTCAGACAAAATCAGAGGAGCGAGGGAACGATGCCAGCAAGAAAACAGATCAAAAGAAAACCCGCCAAGCCGGTACGAAAGACGCTGAAAAAGCGCCCGCTCGCCGCCGAAGATCTGCTGTCGATCAAATTTGTGCATGGGGGATCGATCGCCCCCGACGGATCTTCTTACGTTTTCCCCGTACGAACGGCCAGAAAAGACCGCAAGGGGTATAATTCCCACCTCTACATCGTGAAAACTGAAGACGGCACGATGCGGCAATTTACCTTTGGAAAGCGATCCGATGGAGCTCCTGTCTATTCACCCGATGGCGCCACCATTGCTTTTGTCGGAATGAGGGGACATTATCCGGGCATTCACCTGATCCCTGTCGATGGTGGTGAAGCCCGGACGCTTGTGGAGAAGGACGGTTCTTTTGACAGCCTCTCCTTTTCGCCGGATGGGAAAACAATCCTCTGCGCTTTCCGCCCCAACGACCCGCTTGAGGGCGCTGACGGCAAAAAAAAGGATAAGAGCGCCGAGAGCGATCCAGAGGCGCCCCCCCCCAAGCGGGAAGCCCCAACGCATCGCCATATCACCCGGCTGTTCTATCGGCTCGACGGCGCGGGTTTTCTTCCCAAGACGGAAAACCAGATCTGGATCTTCGATATTGAAACAGGCAAGGGCACCCAGCTCACCCAGGGCAAGCGCGGGGCCAACCATCCGGTTTTTTCACCGGATGGGAAGCGTATCGCCTTTGTTTCGAATATTCGCCCTGATCCCGACGTGGAGCAGGATCTTATCGATCTCTTTGTTATGCCGGCCAAGGGCGGGAAGCCAAGACTCATCCCGACGCCGCCCGGCATATCAACCAACCCTAGTTTCTCTCCCGACGGCACGAAGATAGCCTATCTTGGACATGACGATCCCAAAGATCCCTGGTTTGAGAACACGCGGGTTTGGGTCGTTCCTGCGAACGGCCGGGGTGACGCCAAATGTCTCTGCCGGAAATTCGATCAGCCGGCCTATGACGGCACCATCTCCGATATGGGCGGCGGTTTCTTTGAGATGAAACCTCAATGGAGCCCGACGGGCGGGTCGATCTATTTCATCTCCTGCGGTTTCGGTTCATCGGGATTGTACAAAGTTTCTTCGCGCGGGGGGACGCCGGTTCAAATCACGCCGGACAAGATCCACCTTCAGTCGGTTGCCTTGTCGGAAAATCGCCGGACGGCCATAGGTGTTGTTTCATCAGCGACGATGCCCGCGGAGGTCTATGCGTTCGATGTCGCTTCAGGTGAAGGCAAGCGCCTGACATTCCTCACCAAGGATTGGGCCGCTGAAATCGATATCCAAAAACCGCAATATGTCCGCATTAAATCGACGGAAAATACAAGGGTCGACGCCTGGATCCTCAAGCCCCCGAAGTTCTCTCCACGCAAGAAATATCCCGCTATTGTAGAAGTCCATGGCGGTCCGATGACGCAGTACGGATATTCCTTCTTCCATGAACTCCAGCTTCTCGCGGCGAAGGGCTATGTCGTCTTCTACAGCAATCCGCGCGGATCCCTTGGTTACGGCCGGGGCTTCTCAGAGGCGATCAAGAATAACTGGGGCGGCCGTGATTTTGAAGATGTCATGGCCGGCACCGACTATCTGGAAAGCCTGCCGTATGTGAATCCCAAACGGATCGGCATCACCGGCGGCTCCTACGGCGGGTTTATGACCAACTGGGCTGTCGGACAAACACACCGGTACAAGGCCGCTGTGACGCAGCGTTCTGTTGTGGATATGATTCCCTTCTTCGGCTCTTCCGATGTGGGATTTTCCTTTCACCACGAACTCGGCGGTCATCCGTGGGAAAATGTGGAAGGCTACCGCAAGCAGTCTCCCCTGACCTACGCGAAAAATATCAAAACACCACTGCTGATCATCCATTCGGAAAACGACATGCGGTGCAACATTGAACAAGCCGAAAATCTCTTTGCGACACTGAAGGTTCTTAAGCGGAAAACAGAGTTTATCCGTTTTCCCGAGGAGCCGCACGGGTTGTCAAGAGGCGGCAGGCCGGATCGGAGGATCATCCGGCTGGAGAAGATCCTGGATTGGTTTGAGCGGTATCTCTAAAGGGCGCTGCTGGGGCCCGGGAGCATTTCTCGGGCCCCCGGTCTATCCCATGGGTTTTTTAAAGGCGATATTGAGATAAGGAAGAATGGCGGTGATCGGCGGCCGATTCCCGGCGCCTCGATCCATGAGATAAGCGCACGGCAAAAACAACAGGCTCAGGGCCTCAACAATAGCGCGGGTCACTCCCTTTTTGCGCCCCCGTATTCTCTCGAAGTAGGCATGATGCTCTTGAACCGAATCGGTGGGAGCGGGCCTGGCCTCGTTTGGCAAAGACCGGACAACGCCGCGCCATGTCGATCCGACAATGCCGTCTGCAATCAGCCTCTCTGTTGATTTATTGCGGAACTCGACGGGTCTGATGAGGCGGGCCGATGAACAAGCCATCGAAAGCGGCAGCCAATGCACAAAGGGAAGACGTGTTGTGTGGCCGTCGAAGGGCCAGATACGATTCGGCGTCTCGGTAATGATCAGCATTCCGCCGGGTTGAAGTCGATCCCACAGATGATTCAATATCGAATGGCGTTCCTGTGGGTGAATATGTTCAAGGACCGCCGACAAGGTAATAAGATCGAAGGACGCCTCTTCAAAAGGAAGGTCGTCCATAACCGAAACATCGGGAATGTCAACAAGCCCTCCAAGTCCCTCGTCTTCAATCCTTAGTCGCGCCGCGCGCCGGTTTCCTTCGTGGGGATCGACGCCGGTAACGATGGCGCCTTCTCTGGAAAGCAAGATGGATGAGCTCCCGCATCCGCACCCGAAATCCAGAATTTTTTTGTTCTTGAGGGATGTCTGCCGCCGCACAAAACTTATGAATTGATCCCGCAAGTACCCGTCATCATCCACACGCAGGATTTCATCGTATAGAAAATCGATCTTGGCGGCATAGAGGGCTTCCAATGTTTCTCTGCGATAAGATGAATCAAATGAAATACCCTCTGGATGCCAGGACCCATTATAGAAAACCGGATCCATGAGGCGCACTTTGCGCCGGGACCCGACATCCTGAATTTCAATTGAAGCCACTCCGCTAAAACTCCCTTAAAAAAGAGGGCTCCGCTTGGGAGCCCTCTCTCCGGCAAGCCTTCGAAGGAAAGCTTTTATTTTACCAATGCCAAACGCCTGGTTTCCGTTTTTCCGTTCCACTTCATTTGGTAAAAATAGATCCCATCAGCAATGGACGCACCGATCTGGTTGGTGCCGTCCCAGGCGGCCTGATAAACGCCCGGCGATCGATTCCCATCAACTAAAGTCTGTATCACACGGCCCTGAAGATCAATGATGCGGAGTTGCACCCTGGCGTCCGGGGAGGTTTCAGGAATTATATAGGTGATCTGGGTCGCGAACTGGAAGGGGTTCGGCGAACAGGAGGAGAGCCGCCCCTGAGCCGGGACATCATCCCCCCACTCGACCGTCGCTGCGGCCAAGCAACCCTGCGGCCAGGCCCCAAGCAGATCACAGGATGTGTTCGGTGGAGAGAAGGCAAGACAGGGGGAATCACTCTGCAGCGTGAAATTTTGAAACAAGGGATCGCAGAATATCGGATCCAAGCTGATGTTGCCGTCAACACCATATTGCCCGGCGATCGATCCGACCCAATCCCCCCCCTCGTTGCCGTATATATCACAGCATGCCAGCGCCGCCGTGCTGGTGTCTACGGTGACAAGACCTTGCATCGTGGTGTTGAAGGCGATAATCGAATTCTCGATCATGAGATGGGAGCCCATCTCAGCGTACAATCCCGCGCCCATGACCGGGGCATCATTGCCGGTGAAGGTGCAATTTCTGAAGGCTGATGTCGAGAAAAAAGCACGGACCGCACCGCCCCAGATCAGGACCCAATTGTCACAGAATGTACAATTAATAAATTCCGGCGACGCTTGGTAGCAATGGATCGCGCCGCCGTGCTTGCCGTAATTGTTCGCAAAGATGACATTTTCAAAAGTCGGATTCGAGCTATATTGAAAGAGGGCGCCGCCCCCTGAGTTGCATTCTCAGTCAATTCCTGAGACGTATCCACCCGTCACGGTTAGATTTTCAATCCTTGAGTCGGAACTCTCTCCATTTGAGAAGAAGAAAGCCCGATGCCAATCCTCGCTTGTTCCCTCGCTGTTGATAATGCACGCATGCGGATCCCCGCTTTGGGACCGCACGGTAAGGTCCAACCCGAGAAAATTGATATCCCTATTGCCGTCGCCGGTGAAGGTTCCATCCGTCAATTCAATCACATCCCCATTGCCAGCCACATCAATCGCATCTTGGATTGTCGGATAATCGCCGGTTCCTTCCGGATTGATGACATAGATTGTAGCGATCGAAGGCGTGGCGGTGGAGCCAAGAACCAGCAGAAAGATCAAGAAAGCAGATACAGTCCAAAATCGCATAGCACCGATCCCCCTTTCATCCCAACACGGCGGTGCCTTGATGTCTGAGTCGTATCCTTCTACTCCTTAGGATAAGTATTATAGATTCTTGAATCAAGCTTGTCAAGAATGGAAAATCGCCATCAAGAGAAGAGGCACTGGTTAATATTTATGCTGTTACAAATAACGACAGGGGACGATTACGCCGTAAGCGGAATCCGAGCCGGAAGGACTCATTCCTCCTAAAAAGTAAAGTCTAACACGGTCTCATCAACCAAAGAAACCGCCCCCCGGCCGCCGGGATCGACCCGGAATGTCTGCAGCCGTCCCACCCCGTTGGTGTGAAGAATCGAGAAGAAACCGGTATCCGGTTCATGCATCAAAAGGCGGGAGGGATGGCCCCAAGGCTCGGGGCTCCACTCTCCATCAGGCAATCTCTTGTAGGGCTGATAGGTCACACCCGTATGGCTCGATTCGACATAGTGAATGCCGTCCACAATGCGATGATTCACAATATGATTATGCCCGTTCACGACCAGATCGACACACCCCTCCTTCAATAGGGGGACAAGATCGCGCACGAGGAGATCCTCTTCATAATCCGGCGGATAACCGAACGGCGGAAGGGCACTGTGCCCCTGCGCATAGATGCCGTGGTGCATCAATACGATTCGCACCCGGGCCGAGCGGCAGGCCGGTGATCTGAGCTGTTCTTCAAGCCATCGATACTGAGGACTCCCCATGGTCACCGGCTCGAATATGAACCGCCCGGGAGACTCGTAAGCGGGCCCAGTACAAGCGTCATGATTTCCGCTCACATAGGCCCTGGTGACAAAAAGGGACCCGATCCAGACATCACCCAGCCGGTTTGCATAATAATCCGAGGGCCCGATTCCGGGACCGGCCACGTTGCGTCGCAGCTCCTGAAAGGCGGCGCTATGGCGGGGCAACGGGAAAAGATGTGAATAAACCCGGAGATTCCAGTCATCGGGTTTCACATTATCGAAACGTTCCTCCGCTGTGGCGCCGTATGCGCTGCTGATATCATGATTCCCCGGACAGGGTATCAGCAGTGAAGTCGCCAAAAGACCTGGAGAGGCAACCGGGCTCGTGAGATCGAAAAATGACCGCCCCGTGCTGTCTCCCCACCAATCCTCACGGCGTTCCGGATGGGTCACCATATCCCCGGCGAAAAGAACACCATCGACCGGGTCCTTCAAATGCCGGTCCATGGCCGCTGGAATCGTACTGGCGATCAACGGCAGCAATTGTAGATCCGAGAGAATAAGAAACTCGGGTGGTGTTTCAGGGGATCGATCGGGATCGTCGGCGCGGCAGGACCGCGGCAGGGACATCCATGCTGTCTCCCATCGCTTCCCCAGCATGCGGTAAGAATCCCATCTTTTACATTCTACCTGGAATCGAGCGGCCAGCACTCCCGGCCAAACGGGGGACGGCGGCTGTTCATCCGGCAGAAACCGGGCCGTTTGGCCCCGCCGCTTCAGCTCCAATACCGCCTGCGGCGGCAAAGAACCAAGCTCTTGACCATGTTTCTCCAGGGGAAATGCAAGAATCAGACTGGCCCACACCGATCCCTCTCCGGCGGGGGTCCAATAGGGGCCCGTCACCGGATAGAAACCTCTGTCGGCATTCTGACTCATATCCGGAGGGTATCATGGGCGGTGATCGAAGATATCCAGAACCGGCTGGGCCAGATCGAGAACGGGAACAAGATAGAGCAACCGGGAGGAGGAGATTCCCAAATCCCAGGCCCGGGAATCATCCAGACGGGCGGCGAATTCAACACGCAGAACACCCGACGCTGATTTGGGGTTGCCGATCATAAGGCCGAGTCCCGCGGCCGGTTTCCATTCCGCATCGCGCAGGCCGTCAAGATCATCACCGACCCAGGCGGCGTCGGCAAAGACCGAGAAGCCGAGATGAAAAAACTGCAGGTGCATAGCGGTCCAATATCTATGCTCCAGATTGAGGACCAGGTAGCCTGTGCCCGCCAGGGCGCGGGAGGGATACCCTCTCAATCCATTGCCGCCGCCACGGTAGACCCGCTCCTCTGATGGAAGATGCTTTCCCCAGCGGACCCGGACCTGCAGGGCCGTCAGGGATTGGGTCGCGTGCCTTCGCATCAGGAGCGACTGCACATTCATCCGCCGCCGGTTCGGCAGATCGCCGCCCCATTCCAGGGAACTCCACACAAAAATATGAGCCCACCATCTCATCAGAGGGTGCACGGCTCCGGCGAATTGAAGCTCGGCGTGCCGGCGCCGGTCATCGGCGCCGAAGGGATGAAGATTGCGGCCGAGGATAGCCCGGGTAGAGAAACCGAGGGGGACATCTTCAATAACGCCGTAACGATTCAAATTCCGCGTTTGTATAAAGCGTCTTTTTTGCAGCCCGGCCGTCAAAAAAATCATCCGGTATTTTTCACCCACCGGATCATCGATCATTCGATCCGTCATCCGAAGGGTGATCAACGTGTCGGGCTCGAAATCATAATATAAAAAACCCGCGCCGCCGCCGATTTGTACATTTCTTCCAGTATAATTCTCCACATGAACTTGGCCCATCTTCTCGCGCATGGAAAAACGAAGGACCTCCCGGTCATCCTCATACAATCGGTACCGGCCCTTGAAACGAAAGCCGGAGAGACCGTAACTCCACGGCTCCAAAAAATTGTCATAGGTATGTCCGAAATATCCGCCCCAAACCTGGCCATCTGAGGTCTCACGGAATTCAACGGCCATATTCTCGCGCCGCCCGAAGAAACGCGGCGCCCACAGCGCAAGACGGGTCTGATCCTGGTCGGTTGACCAACGCTGGCCGGCGCTCAGTGTATTCCCCGTACCGGCGAAATTGGAGTCGAAGACACCCAAGAGGACGGACCGCAACCCCCCTTCCTGGGAATACCCGGCCTGCAGGGCCAGTGACCAATAATCCTGTGTGTGGATATGGGCCACCATCCCCGAATCGGCCGATTCCAGATGACCCTCTACAACCTGAAAGAGGCTGCGCTCGCGCAGAAGACGAATCGATTCGGCGAAGATGAGACTATCGACCGGTTCGCCTTCCTTCAAAAGAATCTCATTGCGGATGACATAGGGACGCGTTCTGCCGTGAAACCGGTTCGCCAGCTGATAGACCCAAGGGAGGGATTCCCCCGGCTCCGCCTGGAAAACATTCTCGCGTTGAAGACGGATTTCTTTGAGGATGGAGCGCTTCGCCGCAGGAGGATCACCCGCTGCCATAACAAGCGCGGGATGCTGTAGGAACCAAAGAAGACAACAGAGAAGGAGCCACACGCGCGGCCGGAAGAGAGCCGGAAGGCATCTCATCCATTTCATCATTGGTCCGGGGTCCGTACCGACATTTCTTTGGGTCCCATCGCTCACAATGGTTTATCCTAACCCACAGACATGGTTTGAGCGATAGGGAGGTTGGTTTCCATGATGAATCCCGTGGATCGTCTGGACGGATGGGAAGCCCTGGTTTTGGGTGGGACCGGTCTGATCGGTGCCCATGCCGTCCGTTCCCTCAGCCGGCGTGGTGTAAAGGTGAGGGTTCTCATCCGTTCCTCCCATACCCGACGCGATGTTTTGGATGATGTGCCCGGAGTCCGATTTATTCGGGGGGATCTCTTCTCCCTATCCTCCCTGGAATCGGCCATGGAGGGATGCCACCTCTTCGTCCACGCCGCGGGCCCCTATCCGGTCAGCGCGCGCAACAGGGATCACGAAATCCAGCGGGCGCACCAATCCATGACCAACATCCTCGACGCGATGCGCCGGAATGTCGCCGGGGAGGTTCGTTCGGCGCCCTTGAACACCGAATCGATTCCGGATGGTCTTGTCCGGGCGGTTTATGTCAGCAGTTCAACAACGATCGCCCCGCCGGGAAACGGCGAACCTCTTCAGCGGATGGCCAATGAAGATAATCTCTATGAGGAGCCGCCGAAAGGTCCTTCTTACTTTGCCGTCAAGGAGGCGATGGAGAGGAAGGCCCGTGACGCCGCCCGCGGAGAAGGATTGCCGATCGTCATCGTTAATCCGAGTCTTGTGATCGGTCCCTATGACACCAAACCGACAACGGGACAACTCGTCGTTTCGGTCGCTCGGAATCGGATGCCCTTTCTTCTTCATGGGAATATCAATGTCGTCACGGCCAAAGATGTCGGGGAGGGGATCGTTCTCGCCGCTCTGCGGGGAGAACCGGGCCACCGTTATATCCTCGGCAGCGAGAACATGACCATGGATGATCTGGTTCGCCGCATTGCGATGGCGACGGGAGCCAGGCCGCCCAAACTTCATCTTCCTGTCGTCCTGGCGAAGATATTCTCCTATCTCACCGAGGGTCTATCCGTTTTGACACCCGGCCGGCCGCCTTTGTTTCCTCTGAACGGACTTCATATGCTGCTGAAGAGCCAATACCTCGACGCCTCCCGCGCGAGGGAAGAGCTGGGCTGGAATCCCAGTTCGGTTGACCTCGCCATCACCCAAGCTGTCGCCTTCCTCAGGAAGGAGGGCCGGATCTGGAGTTGAGATGCCGGATCGCCCCCATTCCGGAAAGGTCCCAATGATGCCACGATACCGCAACATCTCCATCATTTACATTTTGCCGATCCTGTTCATTGGACTATCGATGTCCCAAGACGCTGGAGCCGGCGCGCCGGAGGCAGCCCTCCCCAGCCTCGCCGATACCCTCGAGATAGGCCGCTGGCATCTGATAGGACCTGTGCCGATGGGACCCCGGGACGGCGGTGTCGAACCGCTCGATGCCATGCGTCCCAACGGAGCTTGGCCCCCCGACCTCACGGCGCGGCTGGCGACTTGGCTGGTTCCAGGCGGATGGGTCTCGTGGGAAGCGCTGCCGGACTCCGCTATCGGCGAAAGGGGGCGCATCTCCATCGAGTGGCCCGACTTGAACTGGACGGATCGGATGGATGAGTGGGGATTCCCCGGGTTGCTGAATGCAGGCTACCTCTATGCGCAATTCACCGTTCCGGCGGCTTGCCGCGCGCTCGCCAATGTACAACACACATCATCCTTTCGACTCAACGGCGATTGGTTCCCCGGAGCGCCTTATGCATTGGCGCCGTATCGTGTACCGGTCATCCTAAAGGCCGGCGTCAATCGTATCCTGCTCTGTACAACCGGCTACGGCACCAACCTTTGGGGCACCTTCCATCTCGCCCCGCTTCCCGAAGCCCTGTGGCTGGATGGGAGCGATGCGGTCATCCCGGATATCGTAGCGGGACTTGATCTCGACGCCCCCATCGGGATTCCCGTTTGGAACGCGACGTCCGGCGAGAGCGGTCCGATCCGGCTGGAGGCGGTGGTTCCCGGCTTGGGGCCGGTCGGCTCCCGGTCGCTTCAGGGTGTCGCGCCCCTTTCCCTTCGAAAACCGGATATCCCGATCAAGATCTCCTGGATATCGATCGCGCCATTGCTTAAACAATTGAAGCCATCCACGGAAGATCCGGATGGCGAAGAGGATCAGCCGCAAGATCGCTCTCTTCCCATCATCATCACCGCCAAGTCGATCTTAAAAGTGTCGGATTCAAGCCACCTCGCGGCGGTTCCGGAGACTCTTTCGATCCCCATCCGCAAACCGAATGAAGCCCGGCGTGTCTCCTTTATTTCCAAGCTAGACCTCTCTCCCCAGTTCTTCGCTCTGCTGCCGCCGAGCAATCCGCATGCAGCGGAATCCCGCGCTCTCATCTTTTCGGTTCACGGCGCCAGTGTCGACGCTTTGAATCAGGCCCAGGCCTATAAGGCCAAAGAGTGGGCCTATTTGATCGCTCCCACAAACCGGCGGCCCTACGGCTTCGATTGGCAGGATTGGGGCCGGCGGGACGCTCTTGAAGTATTGGACATCGCGCTGAACACGCTCCCCATCGATCCCGACCGGGTCTGTCTAACAGGCCACTCAATGGGTGGGCACGGAACCTGGGCGATCGGCGTTCACCACTTTGATCGCTTTGCCGCCATGGCGCCCAGCGCCGGTTGGTCTCACTTTGATCTTTACGTGCCGATGACGCTTCGAAGAGGCGCCTTGGTGGGGGATCCCGTCATGGAAGGCTTCTGGCACCGCATGCGAATCGGTGACAAGGTCCCCTTACACATTGGCAATGTAAAAGGTCTTCCGGTCTTCGTGCTTCACGGCGGCTCCGATGATAATGTGCCGCCGACCCACGGCCGTTTCCTCTCCGCGGAGCTTCAAGCAAAGGGCGGCGAGGTGAAATATGTAGAAGTCCCCGGCAAGGGTCACTGGTGGGATGACGATTCGGGTGAACCCGGCGCAGCTTGTGTCGATCATCCTGAAATGATGGCGATCTTTCAGGAAGCCCGGCGGAATCCTTGGCCCACCGAGGTGGAGTATATCCTTTGCGATCCGACGGTGGACGGAGGGACGCGGTCTTGGGTGGAGGTTTTGGAACAGGTCGAGCCGCTGCGGGAATCCTGGGTGCGGGCCAGGATGGCCGGTTGGGGCCGTTTGGAAGTTGAAACGCGGAACATCGCGGCCCTGGCCCTCAGACCTGAAAAGTGGGTCGAGGATCCTTTGCCGCAGCAGGGGACCCCTCAGCGGCCCCGGTCGAAATGGCACATTGTCATCAATGACCAGGAACTGGAAGTCAATTCATCGCTGCCCCTGATCCTTGTGCAAAAAGATTCCGGGTTGTTCTTTCAGAAAAATAAAATTCAATGGGAGGCCGTCCCTCCTGACAGCCACGGCGGACGATTCCTGCGCAATCGGCCGGAACCGGGCCATGTTCATGGACTCAAGTCCGGTTTCATGTCTCCTTTTGTTTTTGTATATGGCGCCTCGGGAACGGCCGAGGAGAAGGATGCGGGGCTTCAGGTCGCCCGAATCCTGGCGCGACAGTGGGCTTATCGCGGCAATGGAGATGCTCCCATCCTCTCTGATCGAGAGATTGAGGGTCTGCGATTATCCACGGACGAGGCGGCGCGAGGGTTTTTCAAGCGAACGGGGCAGGTGGATAATCGCCTTAAACACTTCGAAGGACGAAACGATTATTCTCCCCGGCTTATTCTTATCGGAAATGAGGAATCAAATACGCTTCTGCGGGATCTAGCTGATGAGTCCATCCTCCGGGTCCGGCGGAATGCTGTTGAAATCCGCCAAGGAGCCGAGTGGATCGGTCCGGTCACGGAGATGCGGGGAGCGGGCCTCTTGAGCGGCGATTTCTCCGTGACGGCGCTGATACCCGATCCCATGGATCCGGCGCGTGTGGCGTGTCTTTGGGGCGGCACCTCGGCGCGTGCGATCCTCCGCAGCGCGTCGGTGAATCCCTTTTATGCCGGAGCCGGATGGCCTGATTTCTTATTGTTCAATGATTCATTTCAAGAGAACGGTTGGGCGGGGTTTTACGGCGCCGGTTTATGGATCAACAAATGAAGGATAACCTGATCGGATACTCAAAGGCCCTCTACGCCTCGTGGTTTTATTACAGGCCGGCGCGGCTTCTGCTGGATTCCGGCGAGGGGGTTATCCATCACCTGAAAAAGAGAATCTTTGGGATCCAGAAAATTTTTATCACTCACGGGCATGAGGACCATATCGCAGGCTTGCCCAGCATGGTCAATCTCCGCAACCTGAGCAACGGCCCCCGCGAAGCTCCGCTGGCCATCTATTATCCCAAGGGGGATCCCTGGATCGCTTATCTAATCGACTACTTGGACAAGAAACAGAAGGATCAACTTCGTTATAAGCTCAGCTGGTTCCCGATCGAGGCCGGCGCGGAGATCCCGCTCGAGTTCACCCGGCGACAAGTGCGGGTCTCAGCCTTTAAAGTAGAACACGCTCCCGATAGAACCTGCCTCGGCTATCGCATCGAAGAGCAGCGGCGGCGTCTGCGGGCGGCGCATGACGGCTTGGAGCCGATGGAGATTAAAAGACTCATCGCGGACATAGGACGGGAGAAGGTTTTGGAGGACTTCTGGCATCCCCTGCTGGTCTATACGGGCGACACAATGCCGCTGCCGGATACCCATGACTGCGTGGGCGCCGAGATCCTCATGATCGATTCGACCTTTCTTGATCGAATCGGCATGGAGGGAAGCGGCCACAGTTGTATCGAGGCCAATATGGAGCTGGCGGTGCAGGCGAATGTTAAACATCTAATTCTCACACATCTTTCCGGGCGTTATAAAGAGACGGAATTATTGGCTTCTATTAACGATTCAGTAAAGCGCTTTGGACGCCCTCCGCGCTTAGGATACTTCTTCGAGGAGCAGTACATCGAACTCCCCGCCCTGGAGGGTTGAGCACAGCCTTCAAGGAACCCTTTATGAAATCATTCACTATTCCACTTTCACTGGCCCGTCGCATGGCGCTCGACGCCCAAGGGCTCTACGGCGATTCGAAACATCCCAAAGGGAAGGAAGGGATTGCCCGGACCATTGAACACCTGGGCTATATTCAGATTGATACAATATCAGTCATTGAACGCGCGCATCATCACACTTTGTGGACACGCAAATCCGATTATCATTTCGAAATGCTTCACGAACTTCAGGCGGCGGACCGCCGGATCTTCGAGTATTGGGGGCATGCCGCATCTTATCTGCCGATGTCCGACTATCGGTTTTACAAACCCCGCATGAGAAGATTCGAACAGCCTAAAAGCGCGTGGGCGGCGCAGTGCATAAAAGAACATGGGCATCTGATGCAGGGAATCCTTAAACGAATCCGCGCAGAAGGCCCTTTGAGCTCCAAGGATTTTAAGCCGCCGGCGGATACAAAACGCGGGGACTGGTGGAGTTGGAAGCCGGCGAAAGTCGCCCTGGAGCTTCTTTTTTGGAAGGGCGATCTGATGATTTCGGAGCGCCGCCACTTCCAGAGGCTTTATGACCTCACCGAAAGAGTTTTGCCGGAGTCCATCGATACGCGGATACCGGATGATGATGAACTGGGCGATTTTCTCGTCCATCGCGCCCTCTCGGCCCATGGGGTCGCCCGGGAACGGGAAATTCGAGATCATATTCGCGGCGCGGAGAAGGGGATCATTTCAAAATCGCTGGCGCGTTCGGTCGATGCAGGCGATGTCGTGCCGGTTACTTTTGAGGGGGATCCGCAGAATCAGTATTTCGCCCTGCCCAAGATGATAAAGAGGGCTCAACGAATCAAACAGAGGGACCCCCGTCTCTTTTTACTTTCGCCGTTTGATAATTTCATTATCCAGAGAGAGCGACTGCAATCACTCTTTTCCTTCGACTACACCCTCGAGTGCTATGTCCCCGCAGCAAAGAGAAAGTACGGGTATTTCGTTCTTCCGATTCTCTGGGGAGAGGAATTCATCGGCCGCATCGATCCTGTCGCCGACCGAAAGGCGAAAAAACTGACGATCCGCAAAATGATCCTGGAGGCGGATCGTGGAAAAATCGGAGATTTCTTTCCCTGTCTGGCGAAGACGTTGGTTGACTTTTCCCGATTCAATCACTGCGATGAGATTCTAATTGAGAATATTAGACCAGCAGGCTTAAAACGCAGGCTTATGAAATTGATAAAGGGATATCAATAGAGTCTTAGTCGCCGCATAATAGCCGGGCGCTCAACTCAAGAAGTTCTTTGTCGGCATCTCTCACTGATTCCAGAATCGGCTCACTCATCGCCGGTCTGATAGCATTCCGTTCGCCGAGCCTGCGCCCGAGGGGACTGAGAACAGGATGATGGCGCACCATCTCCAGAATTTTCTCCGCCGATTCCCTGTTATCTTTATCGGGTACACCTTTTTCTATTTCAATATTTGCAATCTCGACCAGGCACTCGAGCCAGGTCGGCGTTTCCCTGTCTTCAAGCGAAAGATGGATCGCTCTCTTAAGAGATGATCGAGATTCTTGGTACCGCTGTTCCCTGAAAGCAAGGCGCGCCATCGCCAGATGCCCCCATGGATTTTTGGGTTGGAGTTCCCTATCAGGCACCAGAAAGACTGTCTGATCTCTATCGTCCGCTTCGAAAGGCTGCGAGGTTGCTACCTGTTGAAGATGAGAATGGGCTTCACCAAGATCGCCTTCAAAGATAAAGATATTCGCATAGAGGGAGCGCAGGATGCCCATCCACGATTCAGTACCGAGTGTTTCAGCGATGGGCAGAGCCTCATTCAAACAAAGCCGAGCCCTGGGGAAATCATCAAGTTCATAGTGGATGACGGCGATTTGCGCGAGCATTCGCATGATCCTCAGCCGGTTCCCTGTTTTGCGGGATCTCTGAAGACATCTTTCAAAAATCTGAAGGGCTTCAATGAACCGGCCTGTTTGCCGGGTGACATACCCCTGGCTCGCGAGACATGAGACAGCGCCGTCAGGATCAACACCTAACTTATCACGTATGCCCAGGCTTTCTTGAAAACGCCTTCCGGCCACATAATACATTTTGCGCTCTTCCGCCGCCCATCCCAGTATAAAGAGAGATAATGCGACACCCCAATGATCCCGAATTTGCCGGCGCAGCCGAAGACTCTGTCTTGCATAATTCAACGCCCTCCTAGGATCGACCGTTCGAAGAGAAAAGGAGAGCACCTCCAAAGAAAGAGCCATGCCCCATCGATCATCTTCAGCCTCAAAGATCGAAAGGCTCTTTAACAACTCCTTTTGAATTTCTTCAAGAGTTAACCATCGACCCAATATGACGGCAAGAATCGTCACAAAAGCGACATGTGTGTTTGAATTGGGTGCTTTAAAGCAATTTAAGCTCCTCTCAATAAGATCGCGACTCCGGTTGGGATCCAAAAACTTGTTAAACCAGCCTTGCGATGCAAGCAGAAGCCCGAACAGCGTGCGCTGTGTGGATCGGCTTCGCTTATTTATCAATTCCAGGGACTCTCCACTGATATCAGCGCCTTCTTGATATCGATTTTGAATGTCATAGAAAAGAAATATCCCCAGAAAGGCTTTCGTCATGAGAGCGAATAACCCGTCTTTCGCGGCATGAAGCCAGGCAACCCTGATATTCCCGCCCTCTCTCGCCAATGCTTCGAGATATTCCTTTTGTTCCGGTCCCTTCAGTTTTACACCGGCTTCCACCAGTTTATTGAGGTAAAAACGGGTATATCGGTCTATTGTGGCTCTATGTTCTCCGGCATCGCTCTCTAACTTCTCACCGGCATATTGCCGCAGCACCTCATGAATCTGGTATTGTTCATGGCCTGCCGGGAGCAGCAGGGACTTATCAATTAGACTCCTCAATGTCAGGATCGAACATCCCGAGATCTTTTCCGCCGCTTCACGAGCAAAGGTTCCATGAAATACCGACAGCCGCCGGAAGCAGGTCTGTTCGTTTTTTGCTAAGATCCTCCAGGATTGCTCAAAAACATTCCGCAAGCTGCGGTGACGATCGGGAATGTTCTCGTGCCGGCTCACCAGAAAATCGAAATTTGAATCAAGTTCCTCGGCGATTTCATGACAGGTTAATGTTCTGACCCAGGTCGCGGCGAGCTCAATCCCCAATGGGCTCCCCTGAAGACGCCGGCAGACCCCGGCCACCGCCGCGAGGTCTTCCGGCGCCGGTGAGAACTCAACTCCCATACGATTCGCCGTCTGCACGAAGAGTTGTACGGCGCTATAAACTTCATATTGGGATGGTTCCGTCCCCGGTTCGGGATAAGGCAAACCCTGCAAATCCATCACCCACTCGCCCTGTAGGTGAAGGCGTTCCCGGGAGGTTCCAAGGACCTTTACGCCGGGGGCCTGCCGGATGATGCCGGCGATGACATCGACACTACCGACCAATTGTTCAAGATTATCCAAGACCAGCAACATCTGCTTTTCCCGGAGAAAATTATATAACAGAGATTTCCAGTGATCTGTTGTCAGACCCGCCTTTTTTAATTTGGCCTCCGATCGATGATAAAACGGCGCTCCAAGCGCTTTTAAAATAGAGGGGACAAGAAATTCCTTCGAATCAACCGCCGCCAATGGAACAAAATGAACTCCGTCGATAAATTTTCCCGCGATTTCGCCGGCTACTTTCGTGGCCAAGCGCGTTTTCCCGACGCCTCCGGATCCCACCAGGGTCAGCAGCCGCACCTGCGGCATAGCGAAAAGCTCATGAAGCTTTTTCAACTCCATTTCGCGGCCAAGAAACGGTGTCGGCGATTCAATAAAGTTTGTCGTTAAGATTCTATCGCGGCCTGAATCCGTTTTGATCCTATTATTTTCGAATACGATCTTGTCTCTGAGCGCCGTCGTTTCGGCGCTTAACGACATTCCCATTTCCTTTTTAAAAAGCCGTTCGCTCTTTTCAAATAAGTTCAAGGCCGCTCCGCGCCGCCCCAGGAGGGCATAAAGGGCCATCAGGCGGCGCAGTACCGATTCATTGAAGAAATCCAAGGACAACAATCGAACCGCATAATCAATCGCTCTATCGATTTGATTTTGTTTTTCATGAATCGAAATCAGAAATTTCAATATTCTTATGAGAGCGGCCCTGCACTTCTCTTCCTGGAACAACAACCATTCATCAAATGCAAAGTTGTCGCCAAGACCAAATCCGGCCAGGAAATGATCCCCGTACAATTCGGCCGCCTTTTCACAATGTGCCCTGGTGGCGGGCATCTCACCGGCGGCTTTGGAGCGTTTGGCCGCAGCTTCCACCTCATCGAAAAACACAGAAACATCAACCCACAAATCCACGCCGGGTCTGAGTTCGACACCCTCGTAATCCGCCTCCAGAAACTTACCAACGGGGCTTTTCTTCAGAATCCAAATGGCATTGCGGAGATAGGCGTGGGCTCTGGCGGCGTCGGTGTCGGGCCAAAGAAAGGCGGCCAACGCTTCACGCGTATGGCGGCGTTGCGTTACGGCCAAATAAGCGAGAAGCGCCAATGCTTTGCGGCGTTTAATGATAAACGGCTTTCCAGCATAAAGGACCCTTGGAGATCCCAATAGCAGTATCTTCACATCCGGCAAAGGACTCTCCAACACCCCGGCCTCCCTCTCCATGATTGTATACCATGAGAGGCCAAAGGGGAGATTTAAACTCGCGATCACTCCGGAGAGGGCAGCCCCCATTCGCTCCGGTCAAGGGCATCCAGCTGTTGCCTGAATCGGCCCACCGCTTGATGGTGCAGTTTCAATAGATGTTCGGGGGTTTGTGGATAGGCGAGGATTTCAATTTCCTTGCGCACATCATCGGGTAGATCCCGGTCCAGATACCGAAGGCTGTAATCGTACCGTTCCGGGCAGTACCGCATCCGCAAC
Source organism: Candidatus Eisenbacteria bacterium (assembly GCA_018831195.1). Lineage (NCBI taxonomy): Bacteria > Candidatus Eiseniibacteriota > Candidatus Eiseniibacteriota bacterium. The sequence continues at coordinate 44,247 of JAHJDP010000037.1, forward strand.
AATTCGACGAGGGGTTTCATCGTCAAAACCTGATAGGCCAAGGCGCTCTCTGCAATATGACGCCGGTGAACACCGCGGGTCACCAGTGGCTGCAGCAGGGGAAAGGTGACCCGAAGATCGGCCAGCCTCTTTCCCATCTTCTCCCGATGCGCTTTCCAATCCAGTGAGGGAGGCTCCAGCAGCACCCCCCGATCAAAAAGAATCAGCGGTACGCCATGACGTTCGGGCTCCAGAAGACGGTCCTGAATACTCTTCTTCATCACGACAAAATCCAACATGTGATTTGGATCCGTCCCGCGCAGACGCAGTAACTCCTGTGAATGCCCATGCCAAGTTGGTTCTGGGAATCGGTAGCGCAATTCGGTCGGGGAGAGGTCATCCAAAATCTTGTGAACAAGATCAAATGTCTCCTCAACATGGTCATCTTCTACAATGACCTGCATATCAATATCCGAATACTCATCTGTCCGCCCCGAAGCATCGCTGCCCCCCAGCCAGGCGGCGAGAATTAGAGCGGAATCAGCAAGACCCTTGTGCAAGGTATCGATGATATCCTGCCGGGATATCTCAAATGTGGGCATGGTTGGCGCTCCTGGCTTCTATAGCCGCTGACCTCTCCTGCATTCTCCTAAATAAGTCATCAATCAGCTTCGGACCGCAATGACTCATCCTGTCGGCCATCGTTATAATGCCCGATGAGTTTGATGGGATCTCCAGCCTCATCAAGGACAACTTCGATACGGAAATAATCAGCCTCTTCAAAGCGAAAGAGTCGATCCCCCATCGGAATGGCGGCCAACTTGGACCGTCCCTCCCTTTGGTAATATAGCTGTCCCTCTTCGACCGTCAATCGCCGGGGGCCATAAACGCCGCTATACGATTCGAGAACCGAGACATCGATGGCCACCGGATGTAGTTGTGATTCAAGCCTGACCAGATTCCAATCGGCCAGAAAAATGGCATCCTCATCCGTTTCATGTTCCTTTATCTTTTGCAGCGCCAGCATATACGCATAGTCCAGCGCTTCCTTCTCCGGCACCACAAGATCCGGGGCGACTCCTGTACCCTCCCAATTCGTGCCGCTGATCGGGTTAATCGCCCGGCCATAAGGCACTCTGAGCATGACATTCAGTTCGGGGTAAAGCGCCGGCGCCACCGGATGGGCGCCGCCTCCGGTCGTATCACCGACGATTGTGGCCCGTTCCAGATTCTTGAGGTTATAGCTGAACTCCTCGGCTCCTGAAAATGTATATCCGCTTGTCAGGACATAGAGATCGGTGTCGGGCATGCGAGGCCCTTCAACATAAGCAGCCGTCCAAAATTGTTTGGTCGTGCCGCTCTGCCGGATATAGAAACTGTTCAGGTGTACCGGCTCTTCAAAGAAATAACCGGTGATGAGCTGGATCAAACTTGGATCACCGCCCCCGTTGTTGCGTAGATCTATGATCAGGGCCTTGCAGTGAGCCAGAAAATTCATGGCGGCGATAGCCGTCGGACCGGCGTATTCCGCACCAATAAAGCTGTCGAAACGAAGATAGCCGATATTGCCTGGAAGTATCTCGACCTTCTTAAAGTCGAAGTTTGTCCGGGCAAGTTCCGTCATCCGGCGGGCCTGTGCATCCTCCGGCTCTCGTTCGGCCGTCATCTCCGCCATTCGTTCGGGATCGATATACCGGACGCCCAGATGAAGATCATGGCTGATCGATTGCAGATCCTCGGTGAGGATCCTGGCAAACTCGGCCACCGTCACCAGGTCATCATAGTCGCCATTCTTCAACCGGTCGCGCAGATGCCGCTCCATTTTCTCAGCGACATCGAGAAAGATATAGGTCTTATTGAGGTCGGCGCTGATGGAGTCAATGATCGCCGCGCGCTTGGCCGCATCGGCCGGCACATCTTCCGGCATCCGGCCCGCCTGAGCCCATCCCTTCGAGAGAGTCGCCAGGATGAGGGCCAGGATGAGGAAGCCGAGGTAACGGGATCCAGGACAACTTCTACCCATCTTCGTGAAGGCCATTTATTCCTCCGCTGTCTATAATTCCATTAAACACAATAAGATGCGCCTTATGTCCGGAGGTTTAATCATCTCCCACCGGAGGAGACGCCCGCTTCTCTCCCTGGCCTATAATACGATTATTTATGTTAGTTGTTACCTAATAAAACGACTCAGGGAGACGCCTCACTTCATCCTGTAGCAGATTACTTCCATTGGACCGGCTTCCTCCTCTTCGCTGAAGGAGACGCCCCGCGCATCCATGCTGGAAAGCCTCGCCAGCACCAATCCCTTGATCAATAAAACCCGCCCGTCGTTGAGAAACTCCAATCCGTCAAAGGCGGGATCGCCTTCACAAGCAATGGAGATTTCCTGCTGGTATTCACCGTTGGAATTGAAGAGGTCATAGGTCAACAAAATCCCATCGGGTTGTTCCCGTCCGCTTCGGCTATGCTGCACCCAAAGGGCGCCGTCATCCATGACATGCATTGCTGTAATGGCTGGATCATTCGGCTCCACGTCGCGTGTTGTTTCGAAAGGTAACTGCGCTGCCCAGGTATCAAAGAGGGTGTTCCACCGGCGCAGATCCCGCGCATCCCGCTTCCACGCCGTGTATTCCCTTTCAATGGTTTTCACGAGAGTGCCGTCAGGCAAATAGACCTCAATTTTATAACGATCCCGTTCCGGTGCGACATATACTTTTCCGTCCGGACCGACCGTGTTGGCGAAAAAGAATCCCGGCAAAAGGTCCCTTTCGACCATACTTCCTTTTTGAAAATCGAGAAGGGTATGGGCTTCTTTGAAGCGAGCGATCTCTTTCCCCTCAATATCCAGGCTGCAGAGGTATTGAATGCGGGCTTGTCCCGTTTCATTGGGAACCGAATGCTGCCCGGCCAATAGCAATGTTCCGCCGCGGCACTTGCTTCCCATCGAAGCTGTAAAACCGGTCTGCGGTCCGTCATCACCGCCGATTTCAAGCGTCGGCCGCGGTTCCCCGTCGACAGTGAGCCGGATAAATTTTCCCGGAAACAATTCCAGTATGCCGATCGTCTTATCCGGCAACATTACAAGATTCATGGGGCGCCGGACTTCACCGGGACCATCCCCCTCGCGGCCCAAGGTTCGCAGATGCTCCCCGTCGGGGGAAAAAACCTCAACGTGGCATAGCTGATGATCCAACAAATGTACGTTTCCATTCTCTTCTGTCTGAACATCGATGAGCAGCCCGAAAAGAATATCGTCATCTTCCCCGCCAACACGCCAGAGTTCTTCCATCGCGACCGTCTTCGGCGGCAGCTCAGGTGTTGTGCTGTTGATGACATCCGCGCCGGACGCCGGAAGAGCCCCGCAGCAGGCGGCAAGCAAGAGGACCCATGCATGCCCGGACAGAATCTTCATTATCATCTATTGCTCCCTTGATAAATCCCTGATCGGCGATTCATTTATGATGTCTTCACCCCGGTTCTATGGGGTGCTCTTTTGGAATACGAAGTCGCCGGCGAAAAGGTTCTCCCCGCTGCGCTGATCCGGGAAAACCACCTTTTCGCAACCAATCCGCCGCATATGACGTCTTATGAAAAGAGGAGGGGGCTTCATCGAATGTAGACTGAGGCGCCGGGTCCACAACTCTCATGATTAGAGGATGTTTCCATGAAAAGGTCTCAGGCCGCTCTGCATCTATTTCTTACTCTTCTCATGATTCTGGCGGCAGTGCCGCTTCGCGCTGATGAGAAACGGGTCTGTACAACCCGCCGGATTGATGCTGAGTCCCCGGTCATTGACGGCCGGATCGATGAGCCCGTTTGGGATACGGTCGAGTGGTCCGGTGGATTCAGACAGCATTCTCCCTATTTTGACAAGGATCCCCACCAAGAGACGGAGTTTAAGATTCTCTATGACGATGAGGCGCTCTATGTCGCCTTTAGGGCGTGGGACACCGAGCCGGATGAGATGACCTGCCGGTTGGCCAGGAGGGATTGGTTTCCAGGTGATTGGGTCGAGATTGAGATCGACAGCCGGCATGACCGGCGTACCGGTTTTTCCTTCACCACCAGTCTCTCAGGGACCCGTGGTGATGAGTTCATTTCCAAAGATGGAAGCGATTGGGACGCTGATTGGAATCCCGTATGGACGGCGAGAACCGCGGTCGACGAACAGGGCTGGACGGCCGAAGTCAAAATACCTCTGAGCCAGTTGCGGTACTCCAACGAAGAAGAACAGGTTTGGGGGATTCAGGTCATGCGGCGCCTCTTTAGGAAAGAAGAGAGGTCGACCTGGCAGCCCGTCTCTCAAGATGATCCGGGTTGGGTGAGTCTGTTCGGAGAATTGCACGGGATTAAAGGTCTGCACCCGCCGCGCCGGATTGAACTGCTTCCCTACGCCATGCTGAATCACGAACGCTATGAAGAAGAAGCCCCTAATCCCTATGCCACAGGAAGCGATGAGGATTACGATTTGGGATTGGACGGCAAGATCGGCGTAACAAATGATCTCACGTTCGATTTTACAATTAATCCTGACTTTGGCCAGGTTGAAGCCGATCCCTCCGAAGTCAACCTCACCGAGTTTGAAACCTACTTCAGCGAGAAACGCCCCTTCTTTATCGAGGGAAGCAATATCTACAATTTCCAAATCGCCCCGGCCATTACAGGTGGATCGTTCACAAGCGATAATCTTTTTTACTCCCGCCGTATCGGACGACAACCTCACGGCCGCCCGGCATTGATCGATAATGAATACGCCGATCTCCCGGACAACGCCACCATTTGGGGAGCGGGAAAGCTCTCCGGCAAGACGACGGGTGGATTGTCCATCGGTATCATGGAGGCTGTCACTGCGGAAGAACGCGCGGAGATCTCGGGGGTCGGCGGCAAGCGCAAGGAGAGTGTTGAACCTCTGACAAATTATTTTGTCGGGAGGCTCGAACAAGATCTCAGGGAAGGAGCGACCACCTTCGGCGCGATGCTGACGGCGACGCATCGAGACATTTCCAACCACGAGCTTTTCTATCTTCATGATGCCGCTTATGGAGGCGGCCTGGATTTGACACATAAATGGAATGATCGCTCCTACTACATCAGCGCGACCGCTCTCTTCAGCCGTGTCAGCGGGGATGAATCGGCGGTCTATTACGACCAAGTCTCTTCGGCAAGGTACTATCAGCGGCCCGATGCCGATTATGTTTCACTGGACACGACCCGGACATCTCTTGCGGGGCACGCTGGATCTATTCGTCTTGGGAAGCGGAGTCAAGAACATTTCCGTTTTGAAACAGGTGCGGCTTGGCGTTCCCCGGGGTTCGAAATCAACGATCTTGGGTATATGCGCTCGGCGGACGAATTCAATCAGTTTACATGGATTGGCTATCATTTTAATGATCCATTTTCAATATTCCGAAGATTGAGTTTCAATGGGAATCAATGGACGAACTTCGACTTCGGCGGATCAAACACATCGAACAGCTTTAATGTAAACTCTAGTATGACATTTAAGAGCAACTGGAGCGCCTATGCAGGATTGACATGGACTCCCGATTATATTTCGAATACCGCACTAAGAGGAGGGCCCTCGTCAAAATGGCCGGGTGAATTGTCTTATAGCTTCAACGTGAGTTCCGACAGCCGCCGCAGAATCGATTCCGCCCTGGGGGCGAACGGCGACAGGGGCGGCGACGATTATTACTCCCGCCACCAGGTCTGGGCTGATCTGAATATCCGGCCCACGGATGCCGTCAGTATAGGCATCAGTCCTTCGATGACAAAGATTGACAATGAATTGCAATATATCGATCTGGCCTCCTTCAATGGCGATAGCCGCTATATCTTCGGTAAAATGATTCGAAAGACGGCCGCCATGACACTCCGGATTGACTACTGCCTGACCCCCTCGCTGACCATTCAATTCTATGGGCAACCGTTTATTTCAACCGGCGAGTTCAGCGACCTCAAACGGATAACCGATCCCCGGGCGGATAAATACACGGATCGCTACCACACCTTTATCGACGGCGTGGAAATCACCCGATCAAATGGTGGGAATTTCTCTGTTGACGAGGACCAAGACAGCCGGACCGATTACACTCTCGGCAATCCCGATTTCAGCTTCAAGGAATTCAACTCCAATCTGGTGCTTCGCTGGGAGTTCCGGCCCGGCTCCACATTATATCTTGTATGGAACCAGGGCCGGTCAACATCCGATTCAAATGGTGATTTCTCACTGGGTGGCGACACAAAAGATCTTTTTAATGTTCACCCTCGCAACATCTTTCTGTTTAAAATCTCCCGATGGTTTTCCCTCTAGTGATTCAGAAGCAGAGAGGGAGAATCAAGTACTAATCCTATAACAGATAACTTCCAATTCCACCGGCTCCTTGGCCTCTTCTTCATCAGAAGCGCCCGTCATTCCTCGGACAGCGTCGTTGAATCCCTTCACGAGGATCATTCGCTCATCATCCAGAAATATGACCCGGTCGCTTTCGGCATTCCCTTCACAGGCGACCTCGGCTTGATGGATAAAATTCCCATCGGCGTCAAAAACATCAAAGGTCTGCATGACTCCCTTTGGCTGGGCATGCGTCCCGCGCGGAGTCAGCACCCACAATTCGCCGTTGTCAAAAACATAAAGGCTTGAGATGCACTCAGCATAATCCTCAGCTATAATGTCAAACTGAATCCGCTCGCCGTTAACGATCGCGACCAAGTTCTGCCCGACACGGCCCTTTTCTTCCGCCGTCCGCTTGAGGGGCTCGAACTCCCTTTCGATGACCCGGACACGCCGGCCGTCCGGGGCATAAACGGTGACGGCATACTGGTCCCGTGACTCCGCCGTAAATATCTTTCCATCAGGTCCCAGCGCCCAGCCTCCGGGGCTGGCAAAATATTCATCCTTCTCCACAAATCTCCGGCTCACGACAGGGTCCGGGCCGGAATCCTCAATGATGCGATGCTTCTCATTTCCATTGAACTCGACCGCGGCGATAAAACGAACACGGTTCATTCCTTGCGGAACCCGCTGCAATTGACGGCCGGAGATCGCCATATAGGAGCCGCGGCAAGCCAAATTATCCAGGAAAAAGAAGGAATCGGATCCGGGATCGCCGCCATCAAACTCGATCGAGCTTCCAGGTGTTCCATCGGGATTCAACACCACGACGCCGCTGGGCATCAGCTGGCCGACGCCGATCCGGCCGTCCGGCAGAATGATCAGATTCGCCCCGCGCCGGAATTCACCCGGGCCATCACCTTCCCGGCCGAGCGTCCGGATATAGGTTCCATCCGGCGCATAGACCTGAATCTGGGAAAGCTGGCGATCCAGCAGGTAAACATTTCCGTCTTTGTCAGTCACCGCCTGCGAGATGACACCCAAAAGAATCTCGTCATTACTGCCAATCCGCCATTGCTCCTGACATTTCAAGGTCTCCACCCCGGAGGCGGGCTTATCTTGGTTGCGGACATGAACGACACCGTCGACGAGCGTTTCTTCGCCGGCTCCGGCGGGTCCGGACCCGGCCAGGCCCATCAATAGAGTCATCAGGAGTACAATGATTGCCTGTAGAAAAAGATCTCCTAGGTTCTTCACGTCTCTTTCCTTTCTGGGGACACTTCACCACACATTCTATAAAACACATCTCATAGGTCACGGCTAACATCACACACCATCTAACGCAAACGATCAGCAAAAGATATGCCCCGCAGCAATGGCATCATAACACCTTGTTTTGCAATGGGATAGAGACAAGTGTCTTTCCCCGCGCCATCCCACGGCCCTCACATTTTTCCCATATGAGGAGCGCCGGATATGGGTCCCGGCCTCAAATGGGGAGATTCCCATTCCCATCCACCATGACATTTGCGAGACTTTGGAAAGGAGCCATCAAAAATCTAAAAACACCAAGCGAATGAACACAACCTGAACTCGGATGATCATAATGAAAGCAAGACCGCCGGTCCTTTTACTGATTTTTGTCAGTCTCTTGTTGATCAGTCCGCATCGCTCTTGCCCCCAATCTAATCCCGTCGACGCCGGACAGCCTCTCACGCGATCCGATATGATCCTCAATGCCGATGAATATGCCAGGGTTCATTGGACACTGCGGGAAATCAATCTCACCGGGACCAACTGCGGGGGCGGCTTCTTGAGCGAATACGAGACCGGCCCGCGCATCGGCATGGCATATAAATACGGCGGATGGGATCGGGTGCCGGACTTCTTGAAAATGCTGGATGAGGGTTATGGGGCCGGAACGGGTGCGGGGGCCCGTGTCTACGAACACTATTCGCAGGATTGTGTGACCGGTATTTCATGCACCGGGCTCGTCTCCAGGGCTTGGAACCTGAAAAGCAAATATACATTGAATTACGAGGATCCACGGATCCCGAGAAAATTCCAGGAAATTGCAAGTGAAATACCTGATGTCGACCTTCGCGAAGGCAGAACGGCGTTGCTGAGAAAGGGCGATGCCCTCATCAATAAATCACATATCATCCTTTTTATCTATGAGACAAAAGATAAACAGCCAAAGGTCATCGATTCCACTCGATCCGGCGTCCATTTTCACAAAACAACCTGGGGACGGCTGGCGAAGGAGGGCTATCGCGCCATTCGCTATCATCACATCGTCGAAGTCGGTGATCCCGCCGGCACAGCCACAAACCCGGTGGAAATTTCATCCGAGGATTTTCCCTTGCGGTTCAGCGGCAATACACGGGATTTCGTATCAATGGAATTTGATTCCTATGACATCAATCCGGCAAGAGTTGAACAAGGCCCTGAAAGCATTTTCAAGCTTAAGATGGATCAACCCGGTGTCGTTGTCATGAATGTCACCGATTTCAAAAGTGAAGATATTGATAACAACATCTATTTGTTGGACTCACTCAACAAAGATGAAAACCTGATGGCGACGCATTGCATCAATAGCGGGGACATCACTCTTTCAAGTCCTCTGAATTCCGGAATATATTATATAGTCGTTGACAGCGGCCCCGATCTTCCCGGAGAATTTGTTCTTACAATCGATTATCGCTGAGGGCCCTTTGAGTACAGGCATTAAGTACAGATATCAATGCGCGGTCTTTGCCGCCCAAGGTCGTACCGCATGAAATCCGGCGCAACATCTCCAAATAGGGTTGTCATCATCGGTGGCGGTGCCGCCGGTCTTTTCGCCGCCGGCCGCGCCGCCGAACTCGGCGCCCGGGTTCTACTTCTTGAGAAGATGCCTCATCCCGGCATGAAATTGAATATTACCGGCAAGGGGCGGTGCAATGTGACCAATATGGCCCCCACCGCGGAATTTATAACGCACTTCGGACGCAACGGCCGGTTCTTGCGCCAAGCGCTCTCCCGGTTCTCCAATGCGGATCTCGTCGAATTTTTAGAACAAAAGGGTGTTCGTTGCGTCACCGAACGCGGAGACAGAGTTTTCCCGGCGAGCAATAGAGCTGAAGAGATAACCAGCGCTCTGACATATTGGCTAAATGCTCATGGCGCGGAAATTCGCACCCTCGCGACGGTTTTGGGCATTGCCACGAAGGATCAAAGGGTTTCAGGTGTTACCTTCTGCGCCACGCCATACGGAAAGGCGCCGGCGACGCTGATACGCGCGGCGGATTCCAAGACGGCGCCCGCGGATAGCGTCATCCTTGCCACCGGGGGCGCCTCCTATCCCGCAACCGGATCCACCGGCGATGGATACGATTTCGCCGAGGAAACCGGTCATAGAGTCATTCCGGCGCGTCCGGCGCTTGTGCCGCTCGTGACATCCGGCCCAACGGCCAAGCGGCTTCAGGGTCTAAGCCTGAAAAATGTAACAGCGGCTCTTCTAGTTGACGGTGAAAAGCGGCGAAAATTGCTCGGGGAAATGCTATTTACACATTTCGGCCTTTCCGGTCCGATCATTCTCACTTTGAGCCGTGAGGCTGGAGACGAGCTCAAAGACGGAAAGAAGGTTGAGATTTCAATCGATTTAAAGCCGGCCCTTGATGAATCAAAACTCGATGCAAGGCTGATCCGGGAATTCCAGGCTCAAAACCGCCGGCAATTTCAAACCATCCTAAAGACACTTCTTCCTCAAAAACTCATCCCGGTTTGTATCGACCTCACAAAAATTCCCGCCGACAAACAGGGCCACCATATCACAGCCGGGGAACGGAATCGCCTGTGCGGTTGGCTCAAGAATTTCAAATTCGAGGTTCTTCGAACCCGATCGTTCAAGGAAGCCATTGTCACGGCAGGCGGTGTCGATCTTAAACAAATCGACCCGCGAACGATGGAATCCAAGCTGATCAAAGGCCTCTTCTTTGCAGGTGAAGTCATCGATCTGGACGGTGACACGGGCGGGTTCAATCTTCAGGCCGCCTTCTCAACCGGATGGGTCGCAGGAAGTTCCGCGGCGGGTGGATAGGCCACCCCACCGGCTGCGATCCGGTGGGATGGCCCGTCCTTCACCCGATTCTTATTCAACGACGACGAGGCGGCGGCTCCATCGTTCAATCCCATTGTCGATGAGGCAGAAATAGACGCCCGACGCCAGTTTCGGCAACTGGATTTGGTGGCGGCCGGCCCTGAAGCTTCGGTCAGCCATTGTTTTTTGGAGACGCCCGCGGGCGTCAATGATATCCAGACGCAGGGATTGATCTTTTAGAATTGTAACATCGATAGGCGATCGGGCGCGCAGCGGATTGGGGACATGCCATTGAATCGAGTCTGATCGGGAAGAATTTTCCCCCCGAACATCCGCTGGAAGGTCCCAGTGAATCGAAAAATCCTCCAGCACGGGGGACAATGCGGGGTCGGTTGTCTGCAGAAGAACCTTGTACTGGAAGTACCGATCCATCATTTCCGTCAGATCCCCCGGGCTACTGATGGCGGCCGACCAATCCCCCAAATCTCCCGGATCATCTGAACTTCTTACCTGGAAACTTAGATCGGTGCCGGCCGGTTCCTTGATTGTCCAATCGATATCGGCCGCGAGCGGATCGCTGTAGAGATCCAGAACAGAACTCTGCAGCTCACCGGCAGGCTTGAATTCGGTGACCTTCCACCAATTGATTTCTCCGGAAGTATGCGCCGATCCAATGATTTCAAGGGATCCATCTCCGTCGACATCCGCCGGGAAGGCCGTCAGAGCCGAGGGGTACGTTTCCGTCAGGATATGTTTGGTCCATGTAACCGATTCAGTGCCGCTGTTCTGGTACCAATAGATGGCATTCACAAGGGCGCCCACCGCCACGACATCCAGGAAACCATCACCATCGATGTCCGCGATGTATGTATAATGTCCTCCATAACATTCGACATCTATGCCATTCAGCGTCCAGGTGATCGGATCATCCCCTCCATTTTTCCACCAATGAAGCTGGCCGTCCCAAGCGGCGGCGACAATATCAAGAAGACCGTCATTATCAATATCGCCGAAAGTGGCGTAACGGCAGCCCGTCATGGTGTTGCTGATAAGCTGCTCGCTCCAGACAATGGGATCGCCGCCTTCATTGAAGAAGAGCGAGACCTCGTTGTGATTGGCCGCGGTGCCGACAACATCAATGTCCCCGTCATTATCCACATCGCCGCCGAACGCCGAGTGGGCTCCACTAAAGCCCGGGCCGATCATGAGACGGGTCCAGACAATCGGATCGCCGCCGTCGTTCCGCCACCATCCGATAAACTGGCTTGTCCATGATGTACTGATCACATCCGGATCTTCATCCCCATCCAGATCGGCGACAAAGACGTTGCAGGGAACCCACAGAGAATAATCGATTATGAATTTCGTCCAAACAATCGGATCCCCGCCATCGTTTCGCCACCAAGCCAACTTGTTGCCCGGGGTCTGCGCCGTACCCACAAGATCAATATCGCCGTCCATATCAAAATCAGCGGGATGAACCGCCGTCCCGCCCTCGAAATCATCGTCGATGATCTGCTCAACCCAGGTCACCGGATGTGTGCCCTGATTGATCCAGAGGATGACTTTCGCAGCGGTGTCTGTTGTTCCAAAAATATCCATATCGCCGTCATGGTCAAAATCAAACGAGTAAATCCCATAGACACAGGTCAAGGGAGGACGAACCGGTGTCATCTGAGGTGTTGAAAGCAGTACTGATGAGAGGGCAAGCTGGCCGGGTATGGACCGCCAGGAAATGTCCGACGATGCCGCAAAACCCGCGCCCCAGCTATGAACAGGACCCGGTTCCACGCCACCGGCGCACCAATCCGTCTGTACGGCATCATTCGCCGTCACACCGGCAGAGAACAAAGATAGGAATGCGGCAATGCATACAACCGCGCGCATGAAGACCTCCTTTTGACTGGCTGGCGACACCGGCGCGCTCGACTTGAGACGAGCCGGCCTCGATATTCAACCCCCTGAGAAAACAGCGCCCGTTTCACCCATTAAAGTCATTCCAGTCTCTCAAGACCTGAACGGAACCTTCAGAAAACCTAAAGAGTGACAAAAGATTTCTAACATGCTATATGTCAACGAGATGGATTCTCCCTCCGGCCCATACCCGATCAAAAAAATCCAAACTCCATCTCTGGAAATCGGCCGAGGCAGGGAATAGAATAGGATCAGATGAATCGCCGGGTTGGGGGGATCGAGGGAGAGCGAGAGCCGAATGGACAATCCGGGTAAACCATTGCCGCATCGCCCCGCGGCTGTCAGCCCCTTCTACCTTAACGAATACTTCATTCAGCCCTCACTGAACCGGGTGACGATTAAGGAAGAGATCCAACAAATAGAACCCCGCATCATGCATGTCTTGGTCTGTCTTGCCGACCGCCCCGGTGAAGTTGTCTCACGCGATGCTCTGCTTCAGGCGGTCTGGGGTGATTCTATCGTCGGTGAGGAAGCGATCACCGTCGCCATTTCGGAATTGCGCCGGATTCTGAAAGACAACACCAAGTCCCCCCATTATATCGAGACGATTCGCAAGGGGGGATACCGTCTGATCACCGAGGTGAGGCATGCTGAAGCGGATCAGCCGCCGCCCCGAACAGCGGAGGTTAACGCACGCCCGCGAACCGTTCCTCCGGCATTCGATAAAAGAGAGGTCTCCAAATCAAGACCATGGTTGATCTGGGCGCCGGCGATCATCCTGGCGATCCTCTCCATAGCCATCATTCAGCAGTGGCGCAAAGGGCCTCCGGCTGAACCGGCGATCCTCAAGGGGAGGCCTTTCACAAGCTATCCAGGAAACGAGATGTATCCGGCGCTGTCGCCCGATGGAAAACAGGTGGCTTTTGTCTGGGCGGGTGAAGATGGAGATAATTATGATATTTATGTTAAACAACTGGACACGGAGACCCCTTTAAGATTGACCGACAATCCGGCGGATGAATCGTATCCGGCTTGGTCCCCTGACGGCAATACAATTGCCTTCGTGCGCTATGGAGAGAGAGCAGGAATCTATATAAAACCGGTCCTGGGCGGATCAGAACGCAGGTTGTCTTTTATCGAGAACTCCGTCGGCGGATTGGATTGGTCGCCCGACGGACGGTGGATCGCCTTTTCGGCGGCGGCGGACCCCAAAGAGCCCTATCTCATCGCCCTTCTTTCCCTCGAGACAATGGAGATTAAATATCTAACCTTCATCCAGGAGGAGTTTACCTGCGATTCCTGGCCGGCCTTTTCTCCGGACGGCAAAACAATAGCCTTTATTCGCGCCGGCTATAGCGCCCAACGGGATATCTTCCTGATTCCCACGGGAGGCGGAACCGAACGGCGGCTGACGCGATTTCAACATAGTATCCAGGGGCTCGATTGGACATCGGACGGGAGGAGTCTTGTCATCGCGGCGGCTCCATCGGGACACTTTTCATTATGGCGCGTCACCATAGACAATGGAGCCCTCGCCTGGCTGCCGACCCACAGCGCTACCGTTGCTAATCCCTCTATCGCCGTGAAAGGCGCAGGACTTGTCTTCGAGGAGCATATATTCGATTGCAATATTTGGCGCGTTCCAATGACACATCCGGATGCATGCGGCGTTTCCGGCCCCTTTATCTCATCCACCAGGACCGACTGTCAGGCAAGATATTCTCAAGACGGCGGGCGCATTGCATTCATCTCTTCTCGTTCAGGAAGCCGGGAAATATGGATATGCGATGCGGATGGAAAACGACCGCGCCAGCTCACGAACTTTAACGGCGCTTTCATTATGGAACCCAGATGGTCTCCGGATGGAAACCGTCTGGCCTTCACGGCTATGCCCGAAGGAAACGCCTCGGTTTATATCATGGAGATCGACAGCAGCCTGCCGAAGCTTCTCACCCACGACAACCATAACGAAACCAGGCCCTTTTGGTCCAGTGATGGAGAGCATCTTTATTTCACGCGAGAGGATGCAGGAAGATGGCAGATCTGGAAGATGGACCAGGAGGGGAAAAGCCGGGTTCTTGTGACTGATGACGGGATTGAAGCTTTCAAGGAATCGGAGGACGGTCTCTATCTTTATTATTGGCGGCCTCTGGATTTCTGCATCTGCAGGCTGTCATTAATTGATGGCGAAAGAACCTGTTATACCGATGGAAAGGTTCTTTCAAACTGGAATTGTTACACCCCCACTCCAAAAGGGGTCTATTCGATTCAACGAAAACCGGGATACAGTCTTTTGGTCTTCTACGATTATTCTACATGTCAGACCGATTCCATTCTCGCCTTGAATGAAAAACGATACATTGACATCGATATCTCCCCAGATGGGCAGTACCTGCTCTATAGTGGAAATGAAAAATATGAGAGAGATCTCATTCTGGTGGAGGATTTTCGGTAACTGAGATGGAGGGGAACTCATGATTTTACGAACACCCACCGGGTCTTCCAAGCAGACCGGGATTGCCGGAATTCGCTTCGCGGCTCCGGTGCTGCTGGTGTTTATGTTTTGCCTCACAATGATTGGCTGTACAACCGGCCCGAAAGGTCCCGGCGCAGATCTCGAAAATTCGCGACCGCTCACCGAAGAACAACGGCGGCTCAATATCGAATCCTTCGAATATATATGGCAGACCATTAATGATAAATATTGGGATCCCGAAATGGGGGGGCTGGATTGGCAGTCGATACATGATGAGCTTTATCCATCGATCGAGAAGGCCAAGACAATGGAGGAAGCCCGCCAGCCCATGTTTGAATTGGTTTCAAAACTTGGAAAATCCCACTTCCAAATCTTTCCTGCCGATCTTTATGAAGATATCAATCCCGATGGAACGGTTGATAAAGGCGACGGCGCCACGGGCATGCACATACGCGTCGTTGACAAACAGGCATTGGTTGTCTCGGTTGAGCCTTCTTCTCCCGCCGGCCAGCTCGGCATCCGTCCGGGTTGGGAGATTCTCCGTATCGGCGGCATTGAAATCCGGCCAAAACTGGAAGAGCTGTTCGAGAAATTCGGAGATAAGACTTTTGATGATTACATCTATAGCGGCGCCATCGATTCGAGACTGCATCGACAGATTGGGGACACCGTTTCAGTTCAGTTCCTTGACGGGCGGAACAACAAGAAGGATCTCGAGATCGTACTTGCGGAAGCCAAGGGGAAGAGGGCTCAATTCGGCAATCTGCCCGCGACGCATGTTTGGGTTGAAACAAAGCGGCTCGATGAAAACATCGGCTATATCGCCTTTAATTTTTTCCTGGATCCAATGCTTGTTATGATGAGTGTAAATACGGCGATGGATGAATTTCAGGATTGCCGGGGGATCATCATCGATCTGAGAGGAAACCCTGGAGGGATCGGATCGATGGCGATGGGCATTGCCGGGTGGTTTATCGATGAGAAAGGATATCGTTTGGGCACCATGACAACCCGCGAAGGGGAGATAAAGTTTGTTGTCAGCCCACGGGCCCATACTTTTAACGGGCCTTTGGCTGTACTCATCGACGGTCTCTCTGCATCAACATCAGAGATTCTCGCGGGAGGGCTCAGGGATCTGGAGCGCGCTCAACTCTTCGGCGAGCAGACCGCCGGCGCCGCGCTGCCTTCTATGATTGAAAAACTCCCCAACGGTGACGGATTCCAATATGCTATCGCGGACTATGTGTCGAAAAGCGGCGACACTCTCGAAGGCGCAGGCGTTCTTCCGCATGTTGAAGTCGTCCCAACGCGGGAAAAACTGCTTCAAGGCGGGGATCCGATCCTGGATTCCGCAGTGGACTGGATGCTGGAAACTCATTAAGCTGGATTGAAACCCACACACCAACCCGTTCCGGAGGTACTAGGATGAGATTCAACTCTCTGTTTTCAAGCCGTGACAATTGTTCTTATTCGAAAATTTTGATCATCGTGCTTGTTTCGATAATGGCATTGTCGGTGTTTCCTTCTCTTAATACCAAGGCATCGGAACCCACCGGTGACGAAATTTTAGAGGCCTTTATAAAGGCTACCGGCGGGAAGGATGCCTATAGCGCGCTGCACAATCAGGTCTCGAGCGGATCGATGGAGATGCCGGCCATGGGCATCAAAGCCACCATGATAAGTTACTCTGAAGAACCGAACAAGTCGTACAGCAAAATCGAATCCCCGGCCATCGGAACCATCGAATCGGGCACAGATGGATCCGTCTATTGGGAAATCACAATGATGTCAGGCCCCAGAATTCTTGAAGGCGAGGAGCGGGCCTCCTCCATGCGGGCCGCCACATTTAACAGCACGCTGCTTTGGAAGCAGTTATTCAAGACGGCTGAATATGCCGGCGTCGATACGTTGGACGGCAAGCTTTGTAATACGGTCATCTTGACCCCCAATGAGGGCCAGCCTGAAAAACATTATTTCGACGCCGAATCCCATCTTCTTGTCAAAATCGAAGCGACAATTAACACGACCATGGGAGCCATCAAGATCGAGAATTTCCCGGGTGACTATCGGGAAGTCAACGGCGTCCTCATGTCATATACATCCAGACAGGTTCTTATGGGAATGCAGGAAATGATTTTCAAGAGCGACAAAATCGAATTCAATGTTGATATCCCTGACAGCATTTTCATTGTGCCGGATGACATTACCGCCCTTATGGAGAAGTGAGCCGGGAATGTCCCGAAAACCGCCTTTTCCCCTCAAAGCTCCTTCATCAACAGGTCTGTTCTTGAAACAGACCTGTTTTTTCTCTGTCATTATTATGCTCGGCCTTGGCTCGCCGATGTTTGCGTCTCATGGTGACGGCGCCATTTCTGAAGAGGATCATATGAGGGTGTTAACCTTTCAAGTAAGCGTCCCGCCCGACACCCCCGACACTTCCGGTTTATTCATCGCAGGGGATTTTCAGGGTTGGAATCCGGCCAGCGAGACTCACAAATTAGACAGGATTGATCGGCGGACCTATCAGATCACGCTGAGCCTGCCGTACGAGCAACACATCCAATTTAAGTTTACCCGTGGACATTGGGGTGTTGTAGAGAAGGGTTCCCACGGAGAGGAGATAGCCAACAGAACACTGTTCATTACCGAATCCGGCACACACACATTCACCGTTGCGGCTTGGGCGGATAATCCACCGGTAAAAAACAGCATCACGGGCAATGTAAGCACGATCACTATTCCAGCTTTTGCGAGAAACCGCCGAATCTGGGTCTACCTGCCTCCAAACTACGCCACCGAACCTGATAGACGCTATCCGGTTCTATATATGCTGGATGGACAGAACATCTTTGATAATGCCACGAGTTTTGCCGGCGAATGGGGCGTTGATGAGATTTGTGAACGTTTGATCTTAGCGGGTGAAATCCAGCCGATTATTGTCATCGCCATAGATAACGGAGGAGCTGATCGCGTGAATGAGTACACTCCCTGGCCCGATTCCAGCCGGCGAGAAGGAGGCGCCGCAGACAAGCATCTGCAAGAAATCATTTCCAATGTTATTCCATATGTCAATGACCATTACAAAACAATGACAAATCCAGAACAGACAGGGCTCGCAGGTTCGTCGTTGGGCGGTTTGACGGCCGTTTACGCCGGATTCACTTATCCGGAGACGTTCGGTCTGATTGCCGGACTTTCCCCCTCTATCTGGTGGGATGACAATCATCTTATTCGATATGTTCAATCCAGCAAAAAGCGGCCCTTAAAATTGTACATGGATATGGGAACACTTGAATCCGGCACAAAGAGAGATACCGACAACAGCGGCATCAGCAACAGCATCAGACAGCTTCGATCCCTGCATGGTGTCATGCTGGAGAAGGGCTTCATACCCGGTATCGATCTCAAAAGCTTCGAAGACGAAGGCGCCAACCATCACGAATCATTCTGGGCCGCCCGATTCCCGGCAACCCTCCAGTTTCTTTTTCCCCCGACATTATGACACGGCACACCCTGTCACCAATTAGCCTTTAACTGCAATAATAGCAGCAGGATACGAGACCGTCGCCGGTATTTCCCGTTGCAACCGAGCCTGGAGACGTTTGCGAGACGCCACCTCTGTATCCTCAATCCAGGACGTGGGGAACTCTCCCCGCCGGGGTCGGAGATTTGGAATTCCTGCTGAGGAGGGACAAGATGAGGAAAATCTTCATAACGATTTTGTTGCTATTGCTGGCCGCCACATCAAATGCGGCAATTTCAGCGGCTGAGGGAATCACAGCGGATGTCGACCGCGAATCGGATGAGATTAACATTTTACTCGTCATCTGCTTCCCTTATGGCGCAAACATTAATCTCATGCGCGATGTCATGGAACTCTACGGTTGGAATGTGACAACAACGGCCCTCACGCCGCTGACCGGACCATGTTACTACGGCGGTCCAATGACGGTGGATATACCGCTCACAGATATCACCGACCTCTCTCCATATGATTGTGTCGCTATCATGCAATCAAAGGCATGGTCCGGCACATCACACGCACAACTCTTGAGTAGCCCGGAAGCCCTCGCCCTCGTCGCTCAGGCGGTGAGTGAAAACCTTCTTGTCGCGGCCCATTGCGGAGGAACCCGGGTTCTTGCCGCCGCGGATGTAATCAATGGGGTGAGAGTTACGGGTCATGGATTATATGAAGATGAATATATCGCGGCCGGCGGCATTTATGTCGGCAATCCTTCTCCTCCCGTTCTCGATGGAAATATTTTAACGGTCGTCAGGGGACAATACTACAGCTACCAATTTTGCGATGCTGTCGCGGCAGCAATCGATAGCATGCGGGCGGCCTCCACGAATAATTAAAGTCACCGCATCGGGCATATAAACGAGGAGATAAGTCATGAAGAGAATAATGTCTATCTGCTGTCTGATTTTGGCCGGCGCGGCTGTGGCGTCAGCCCAAACGAGTATTGAATGGGATCGCACATTTGGGGGGACGGCCAATGACGGTTTCCGTTCCATCATAGCAACAGATGACGGCGGGATACTCGCTGTCGGCTTAACCTACTCCTTCAGCGCCAATGCGGATATCTATCTTGCCAAGCTGGACGCACAAGGTGACTCCACATGGACAAAGACCATTGGCGGCGCCGGGAGAGATTATGGGTGGGGAATCTGCCAAACAAATGATGGTGGATATGTAATAACCGGCTATACCACATTAGCCGGATCCGGTGGGATGGATTTGTATCTTATAAAAATCGATACCGGCGGCAATGTACTCTGGTCCAAAACCTATGGTGGAGAAGGAGACGAGGAGGGCCGGGCGGTTTGTGAAACCGGCGACGGACATTTAATCATCTCCGGCTGGACAGAGTCGTTTGGAGCCGGGCAGAAAGATCTCTATTTCCTCAAAGCGGATTCCGCGGGAGATACCCTATGGACAAAAACCTTTGGGGGTGAGGGTCTTGATTGGGGAACAGCGGTCTGTGAGACCAGCGATGGAGCCTATGGTGTGGGTGGGACAATTGGGACAACCGCTTCCAACAATCTCGACCTCTATCTTCTCAAAATTCATGCGGACGGCACCCTGCTTTGGGAAAAAAACTTGGCATCCAGCGGTGAAATTGATGCGGATTTCGGTACAGGAATTTGGCCCACCGAAAACGGGGGCATCGTCATCACGGGCTATGGGAACGACCACACGCTCAATGACGCCGAAGATATCTGGCTCATTCATGTAGATGGTGATGGCAATGAATTATGGAGCCACCGGTACGGCGAGCCCGGCAATTACTATGATTACGGCTGCGCCGTCAGCCGGACATCCGATGACGGTTTCTTGATCTGCGGCGTCACAAAAGAACCCATCACACAAAAAAACGATCTTTACCTTGTGAAGACGGATGCGGACGGAAACAAGCTCTGGTCCCAGGTTATTGAAAATTCCGGATCGCAATGGGGAAGCTCCATTGCCGCATTGACCGGCGACACTTTCGCCATCGCGGGCCATACAGAAGCTTCGGGCGCCGGCCGTTTTGATGGGTGGATCTTGAAGCTTTATGCGCCTGCAGCCGGGCTGGATGAACCGGAAAATGACGGGCACGGCGCTTTCATCAAAATGTCTCCAAACCCCAGCCGGGCGGAGACAAACATCCGGTTCAACCTGCTGCATGCGGCGCGCGTTCAACTTGATGTTGTGGATGCGGCCGGCCGAAGAATCAAGACCTTGCTGGACGAGCGAAAGCAAGGTGGAGAGTACACAGTCAATTGGAATACAGAGATGTTTGGATCGGGTGTCTACTACTATGTACTCATCGTCGATGGCGAGACAACCTCACGCAAACTGGTTCTTCTCAACTAGAACTATGTTACAGGCAAAAGGGGCGCCGATTGAACTTGGGGAGTTCGCTCATAAGAGGGCGCTAATAAAAGCCGCTCTAGTATTGAGCGTCATAAGCTGGATTGGAGATTTCATCTATAAGGCGATCAACGATATCTCATATATAAATCGGAGTGAATGCGTGCTCTATCGTATCTTTCCCGGGATTGCATTCACCATATTCGAATATCTATTTGAGACAATTATCATTGTCTTTGTCAGCATTTACGTTGCTCTTTTGTTTGGCCGTTATTTCCTTCGATTCAACAGATATTTTCCCAAAAACCCGGTGACGGCCTTTCTTTATGGATCCCTTATACCTGTTTGTTCCTGCGCGGCCATACCATTGGTTTCGACCATGAGAGGAAAGATGAAGTTCCAGTCAAGAATCGCCTTCGTTCTTGCGGCGCCCGTGTTATCTCCCCAGATCATTGTTATGTCCTTCTCAATTCTTGGCTTTCGCTATGGAATTCTCCGAATTCTTGCCTCCTTTTTGATGGTTCTTGCTACAGCCCATCTCATGGGATTTTTCAGCGGGGAGGCTGATTCTACGCGGCCGAGGGAACTAAGTTTTGATTGCGCTCGAAATTGCGGCCCTGCCGGAGATGATATTTACCTGGCGACATTTAGAATGTTCAAGAAGGTGCTTCCTTACCTGATCACAGCCGGCATGATTGGGATCGCCTTGGAGAGCATGGACTTGAAAAGAATGATGCTCTTTTTTACGGATATCAACGGGCCGTCAGGGATTCTCATGATCACTCTGATCGGGATCCCTCTCTATTTCTGCAATGGAGCTGAAATCCTTTTCCTGCGCCCGCTCGTATCGCATGGGTTCCCCCTGGGTTCAGCCGTGGCGGTCTCTCTGACGTCCACCGCCATTTGCATCTCTTCCATCGGCCTGTTGTTTCAATTCATGGGCAAGCGGCTGACATTGATATTGACGCTATTGATCCTTGGTATCGCGCTTGTGTTGGCCCTCCTCATCAACGCCATTTTCCCGGCCTAGCCTGTAACCACTTGCATACTATAGTGATAGGCGATATTATAATACTGACACGCGCCATGTCAGCGGATGCGGATCTCTTTTAAAACCACATTTTTCTGAAAACTCATGTGTGGTTGGGTACACTCCTTTTGGGAATCGACGCTCCCGGTTCACAGAAGCCGTCTAAACTGCTTATAGTTTCCAACATTGTATAAAAGGAGGCAGAGTGCCAAGAATGCTCGTTCCGACAATCATTATGGCGGTGCTTGCCATCGGCCTGCTCATTGTCGGTGTGGCAAGGGGTCAGAATGAACACATCGCGGGCCTTAAAGTCGGCATGAGTATGACAATTGAAGTCCTTCCTCTCATCTTATTCGCCTTCATATTGGCTGGGATGATTCAAGTGCTTATTCCGAGCCAAACGATAGGGCGCTGGATCGGACCTGAATCCGGGACCCGCGGCATCTTCATTGGAACCCTCGCAGGCATCCTGACTCCCGGCGGACCCTATGTCAGCTTTCCCATTGTGGCGGGGCTTTTGCGGGCCGGCTCCGGCATAGGCACCACAGTGGCCTTTCTCACGGCATGGTCTTTACTGGGCGTCTCCAGGCTGCCCATCGAAGTGGGGTTGTTGGGATGGCGATTCGCGGCCATTCGCATCCTTTGCACATTTTTCTTTCCACCGATCGCCGGATGGATTGCTAATCTCCTGTTCAAAGGTCTAGGTTGGCGAATGGGATTCCTTCTTCTGCTCATCACCATCATGATTAGATAAGGAGAAATCATGCGCCTTCACACTGTTTTCTTCATTATGATCCTGGGGGCCGCAATGGGAGCCCTCATCATAGGATTACTGGGGCGGGTCGTCATGGTTGTTGTCGCCCTTGCCGCCGCCCATAATCCAAACCTATCTTTAAATGGAATACTGCTTGTGTTGCTTCTTGGAACGTTTCTCGGAGCTATTGGGGGGCTTGTCCTCCTGCTGACAAGGAGTATTTTTCATTTAACAGGAATGGCCGGCGGCGCTGTTATCGGCGTTTTGCTGTTTGTCCTTACCTGTCTGATCACGCTGCTGCGGGGCGGTCTCGACACCTCTCGTGGGCCGCTTCTTCTGGTGACTCTTGGATCCGCCTTGCTTATTTTTATCTTATACGGTGTCGCCCTTAATGGAATGGTAACTCGTCTAGAAAAGAGCTGATCGTCATGTGAAATTTGGTGAGTCATTACCGATATTTTTTGGCTCGTGGAGGATTGTTCCTTGAGAAAAAGCACCCAATGCGTCCACGCCGGAGGCTACAAAGATGAGACGACGCGCGGAATCAACACACCAATCTTCACTTCCTCATCATATGAATATCTCGGGATGGACGATATTCCCTATCCCCGGTATTTCAACACACCAAATCATGACGTCATTGTAAAAAAGATCTGCGCTTTAGAGGGCGCCGAGAGCGGCCTTCTCTTTTCATCCGGAATGGCGGCAATCAGCACGGCCATCCTGGCCTTTGCCGGCACCGGCGATCATGTTGTGATGATGGATGAGCTCTATGGCGGCACACACTCATTCGCCACCGCCGAGTTCGATCGGCTTGGGATAAAGTATACATTTGCCGAAACCGACGCCGAATCGATTTGCGATGCCATAACGGATCGAACCAAGATAATTGTGCTTGAATCTCCAACAAATCCCCTACTCGGTATCATCGATATAAGGAAGGTGGCGGATTTCGCCAAACAGAATTCTATTGTAACCATTCTGGACAACACCTTTGCAACGCCTATAAATCAGAACCCATTCAGACTCGGTATAGATATTGTCATGCACAGCGGCACAAAATACTTGGGCGGCCATAGCGATCTCTGTTGCGGTGTGATCGTGACAACTACGGAAAAGACCTTGCATATCAGGGAATTGGCCCGCCATCTCGGAGGAAGTCTGAACGCGACAACTTGCTATACATTGGAGCGTAGTCTAAAAACCTTGGCTTTGCGGGTCGAGCGGCAGTCATCAAATGCGCAGCGGATCGCCGAATTTCTTGCCGGCCGAAACAGCGTCCGCCGGGTTTATTACCCCGGCCTATCCTCCTCTCCCTCACATGAGCTCGCCAAATCGCAGATGGAGAATTTTGGAGGGATGCTTTCATTTGAACTGGACGAGTCAAAAATCACCGTCACAGAGTTTCTCAAGAGGCTCGAAATTATTCGACCTGCGGTCAGCCTGGGGGGCGTCGAGTCGATTATTTGTTCTCCGGCCGTCACTTCTCATGCAAAAATCTCAGCGGAGGAAAGAAACCGGATAGGAATCAGCGATTCTTTGTTGAGATTATCCGTCGGAATCGAGCACATCGATGATTTAACTGAGGATTTGCGAAAGGCGCTGAACGATTAAAGAGGAATGAACCTCCTCTTGTGCGCTCCTTCTATTGCAAATAACACAGAGTGTTATAGATTAGCGCCACGCCGTCCGCACCACCCGGCGCACCCACAAACCCAGATCATCGAGCAGCGAATATAATGTCGGCGCCAGAACCAACGTCAGGATGGTCGATGTCGCGAGGCCGCTCACCACGACAAGCCCGACCGGACCCCAGCGCCGGGCGAACCCCTCGGATGTGCCGTAGACCATTGGAAGAACGAGAGGCATCAGATTGAGGATGGTGGTTGCGGCGGTCATGAGGATTGGACGCATGCGGTTCTGGCCGCCGCGCAGAATCGCTTCACGCCGCGCCATACCGGCGCGTCTGTATTGATTAATGTGATCGATCAATACGATGCCGTTATTAACGACAATGCCGAAGAGAATCAGCATACCGAGCATGCCGTTGTTATCAAGCGGCACATGCAGCGCCCAAAGACCTATGGAAACACCAATCAAAGAAAATGGAATAGCAAACATAATTGTAAAAGGGTGAATCAGCGACTCAAACAATGAAGCCATGATCAAATAGATCAGCAAAACGGCGAAGAGCAGGGTGAAATTATTATCTTGCGCATCTTCCTGCATCCAGCGCGCCTGACGGCCCAGATCCCATGTATAACCGGGTGGCAAACTGATTGATTCCATCAGAGCGACGACCGGCTCATTCAGAGCAAAGGCCTCCTGCTGGCCCCGGGTGTTGGCGAAAATCGTCAATGTCTGCTGGCGTTCTTGGCGCTGAAGCGATTTGGGACTTTCAGCAAAATGAAAGTCGGCCAGGGCCGCCAATTGAACAGGGTTATCATTACGGCCTTCAAAGGTCGTGTTTTTCAGTTGCTCAAGGCTGACACGATCCTCCTCCTCGAGCTGCAGAACGATCCCTATCTCCCGTTCCGGCGATTTGAAGCTGCTTGTCCTGCGGTCACCGAGGGCTGTTGAGATTGTTGTCGCGACATCCTGCGGCGACAATCCGTACGAAAGAGTCTGTTCTCGATCCACCGCAACCTGGATTTCTTCTTCCCCATTCTCGAGGCTTGTATCCACGCTGACAACGCCCGGTAGTTGGGCCATCTGGGCCTTCACATCTTGAGAAAGGACTTCGAGCACATCGGGATCGATTCCCTTGAGTTGCACCTCGACTCCAAGCCCCTCGCCGGACCAGCCGCGTTCGCGGCCCATTTTGTACACTATCCCAACCTGTTCGGGAAGCCGCCGGCGAATCGCCATGCCGGCCTCCATGGTCGAGAGGCGTCCTTCATCCGCATCAACCAACCGGGCCGTAATCCGGCCGCCCCGTTGATTAATTCTTGTGGATATCGATTCCAGATCCAATGGGCTCGCATTGGCCAAGAGATCCTGCTCGATGCCGTGGAAAAGGGAATCGACCTCCCCCAGGCTGTAACTTCGTTCGGCCTCCACGGTGATGTCGACACGCCGTTCCGGCTGGTGGGGCGATCCATGTTGCTCAATCCGGCTATACAAAAAAATCCCGGAACCCATTAGCGCGACGGCGGCAATCATTGTGATAAGCCGGTGATTCAGGGTCCAGCCCAGGAGTTGAACATAGGATGTCCGCATGCCATGCCGGCGTAAATACCGGATTAGGACCGCTAGCGCCAGCAGTAACAGCAGCAAGCCGAGCCCTGTCGTCCACTCCATCCCCGTGATCGATGCGAGGACGCGGGCGCCGGTCGTGTGGAACCACGCCAGGATCCCTTTCCAGCCGATATCCGTCAGCTTCCAGATTCCGCCCGCCAAAAGGGCGCTAAGAACAATGATCTTTAAACGGCCGTCATAGCGGGCATACTTCGAATGGAACAGACGCGAACTGGCCAATGGGATCACGGTCAACGCCACAAGAGTTGAGACAGCAATGGCCAGGCAAATCGTTAAACCCGCGTCACCCATCCAGCGCGACATGCGGCTCGAGCTGAGAAAGAAGAAGGGAATAAAAACGCACATGGTGGTCAAAGCTGAGGCCACAACGGCCATGCCGACCTCCTTGGTGCCCAGGATGGCGGCCTTCCTCGGCTCCTCGCCTTCTTCCTCTTGCCGGCGGAAAATGGACTCCAGGGTCACAACGGCCGGGTCGACGAGCATACCAATGGCGAGCATCAGTCCCATCATAGAAACCAAGTTCAATGTGATAGGCGAACCAAAGAACTCCCGGGCGATATAGATACCGATGAAAACGCAACAGACGGATAAGGGAATCGCCATACCAATGACAATGGTGCTGCGAATACTGCGGAGAAAAAGGAAGATGATGACAACGGCGAGGAAACCGCCGAGCAGCGCTGTATCCGTAAGCTTGTTCAACTCGCCGAGGACCATCTCGGCGCGGTCCCGAGTCACCCGGATATCGAGTTCTTCATTTTCCGCACTGATCTCCAGCAGCGCCGCCCGGGCGGCCTTAGCTACGTCGACGACATTCGCCGTCGACGCCTTGTAGATCTCGATCTCTACGGCGTCATGGCCATTGAGCCGCTCGTATCGGGTTTTCTCCGGATAGCCGTAGGTAACGCGTCCAAGATCAGATAGTTTTAAATTTCTTCCGGGAATCGGCAAATCACCGATCTCGTCGACAAGCTGGAACTCCCCCTGAGCGCGGGTCTGATAGCGCAATCCGGCGTCCAGAACCCGGCCTACCGAAATGTTAACATTATTTGCGCGGAGTTGCTGAGCCAGAAAATTCAGAGAGATATTATGGGATTCAAGCCGCTGTTGATCGAGTTCTACAATGAGCTGCTTTTCCTCGATTCCATCAATCGTGACATTGGCTACTCCATCAATACGCAGAAGCCGCGGTTCAACCACCTTGCGCACAATATCGAAAAGCCGCCCTTCCTCCCCCTTCCAGGCGAGATCGGCATCGAGGATCGGGCTGTCGTCGGTTTGCCATCTGCGGATTCTGATATTGTCTATCTCTGGAGGCAGCAGCACCCGTGTCTGATCGACCCGGTCACGCACCGCGAGCACCGCCAAATCCATATCAGTGCCGGAAGTAAACTCAATCCTTACATTTGATGAATTGTTGCCCGAGCTTGAGCTAATCGTTTCGAGGTTTTCAAGCAGCGCCAAAGATTGTTCAAGGGGAATGGTGATTTTGCGCTCTATTTCTTCAGGGGAGGCCGACGGATAGTTCACACTTACCGAAACCGATGTTGAAGAAAGGCTTGGAAACGATTCAAGCGGAATCCGCCCGACAGAGATCACACCGAGAACGATGGCCGAGAGAATCAGCATCCCGAGGGTTACCGGGTGTTCGACGGCGAATCGCGCCAGTTTCATCGTGACCGGTCCAGAACGGTATAGACGACGGGGATCACCACGAGGGTCAGAACCGTCGACAACAGCAGCCCGCCGATAACCGTGATCGCCATCGGCGCCCGGATCTCGGCCCCCTCACCGATTCCCAAGGCCATCGGCAGCAGGGCCAGCACCGTTGTTGAAGTCGTCATGAGAATCGGCCGCATCCGCAAAACACCGGCCTTGGCGACCGCCTCAAACTTTTCCATGCCGCCGCGCCGGCGCAATTGATTCACCGCATCGACAAGCACAATGGCGTTATTGACGACGATCCCGGCAAGCATGATGAGGCCGATCAATACGACGACGCTGATCGTTTCGCCCAGCAGCAGCAAAGCGAGAAAACTTCCCACCATGCCGAGG
The DNA here is from genome assembly GCA_018831195.1 of Candidatus Eisenbacteria bacterium. Classification (NCBI taxonomy): domain Bacteria; phylum Candidatus Eiseniibacteriota; species Candidatus Eiseniibacteriota bacterium. Next base: position 71,985 of record JAHJDP010000037.1, read on the forward strand.
GGAATGGTGAACATGATGACCAGTGGATGCAGCAGTGATTCAAACTGGGAGGCCATGACGAGATAGACAAGGAAAACCGCCAGAGCGAGTGCGAACTTCATGCTGTCGAAGGAACGCCCCATCTCCTCATTCTGCCCGCCGATGGTGATGGCAAATCCATCCGGCAGAGCGATCCCCGCCGTCGCGGCTTTGATATCGGCAACCACGCTCCCCAGATCGCGCCCGGTAAGATTAGAGGTGATGACAACAACCCGTTCCTGGTCAAGGCGGCGGATCTCAGCAGGCCCTTCAACAATTCCGACCTCAGCTACGGCTTCGAGCGCCACCGGAACCGGGTAGGATGCCGGACTGATGATCATCCGCCGCAGGTCGTCGACCGATCGGCGTTCCGCCTCAACCGCACGGACGCGAACCGCAATGTGCCGGTCCTGCTCGATTAGCTCTGTGGAGATCTCGCCTTGAAGCTTATTTCGCAATAACTCGCCGATGTTTTGAATCGTCGTTCCCAGATCAGCGACACGGGTGCGGTCAAAGACAATCTGGATCTCAGGCTGCCCCCCCTCTGCGCTCGATTTGACATCCACCAGGCCTGGAATCTCGCGCATCCGTCCGGCGACTTCAGAGGCCAGCCATGTCAGGGTCTCTAAATTATAACCGGTGATCTCCACCTCAATCGGTGTACGGAATGAAAAGTAGGACGGCCGGGAAAATTTGTAATCGAGGGCGGGCACATCGGCCAAGAGCAGGCGCACCTGATCCATTGCCTTTTCTTCATCGCCCCTTGCGGCGCCCGGCCCCAGGCGTATAAAGAGCTGGCTGAGGTTCTCCTTTTTCTCGTCGGCAAAACCTCCGGTCTGGCCGCTCGCTCCGATCTGGCTGAAAACGGTGCTGATACCGGGCAGATCGAGAATCATGCTATCGATTTGAGACACCAGAACCGTCGTCTCCTCCAGAGGCGTCCCGGCCGGCCACTCCAGATCGACGAGAAATTCGCCCTGGCTCATCTCGGGAATCAGCTCGACACCGAGGGTTCGAGCTTGGAACAACACAACCGCTGAGATCAACAGGAACGAGCCGATTGTTAAAAACCGTCTTTTAAGGCACCAACGCAAGACCACCGGATAAACAGACGCCAATGCGCCATAGACGGCATCAAAACCCCGATACAGAGGTGTCAAGAGCAGCGATATTCCTTTTCCGATGATCCGCAATAACCTTGATAGGCCTCTCAGAAAGGAGGCCGGCCCACGCACACCGATGCCGGTGGATCGTTTTCTTTCTTCATCGCTGAGCGGCCGCATCTCAATCGACGACAGCATGGGAATCAGCATCAGCGCCACGACCAGCGAAGCCAGCAACGAATAGGTTACGGTCAGCGCCTGGTCGCGAAAGAGCTGGCCGGCGACACCTTCTACAAAAACAATCGGGACAAAAACGCAGACCGTTGTCAGCGTCGACGCGATAACGGCCCGGCTTACCTCGCTGGTGCCCTCACGCGCCGCCGCGAGCGATGAGACCCCCAGCTCACGGTGGCGTTGTACATTTTCAAGCACCACGATCGAGCTGTCGACAAGCATACCAATGCCCAGGGCCAATCCACCGAGCGACATGACATTCAGGCTTACATCGGTGGCGTACATGAGAAAGAAAGTGGCAATCACTGAAATCGGAATGGACAAGCTGATGATGGTGGTGCCTTTTAACCGGCGCAGGAAGAGAAAGAGAATGAGAACGGCGAGGATACCGCCGATGACGGCCGTATTGAGAACTTCGCCGACCGATTGCTCGATAAAAGTCGCTTGATCGACGACAATGGTGACCTCGGCATCCCCCAGCAGATCGCCGAAACGGCTCTGGAATTCCGCGAGACGCTCCCGCACCGTCGCCGATACGCTGACCGTATTGGCGTCCCCCTCCTTGAAGACGGCGATTTCGACGCCTTCGCGCCCGTTGATCCGTGTGACAACATCACGCTCAATATGACCGCGCGTCACCGTCCCCACATCCGACAACTTGATGAGCGCGCTGTCGATCTGGGCTATGACGATCTCTTCCATATCTTGGGGACTGGAGTACTCATTCAACGTCCGCACGAGAAATTCGGCCTCACCATCCTTCAGTAACCCGCCGGTGAGGTTCACATTTTCCGCCGCCAGCCGCTCTGTCACCTGGCTGATCGGTATCCCGAGCGCGTCCAGCCGCTGCGTCTCGATCTCCACATGGATTTCTTCTTCCAGCCCCCCCTCCACGCGCACCGCGGCGACACCCTCGAGACTTTCCAGGTCCAGGCGGATCCGATCCTCCGCGACACGGCGCAGCTCCATCAAACTGTTTCCGCCATATAGGGCGATCCGCAATATCGGATCAAGCGAGGGATCGAATCTTAGGAGAATGGGGTTGCCCGCATCCTGCGGCAAACTGACGAGATCGAGTTTCTCGCGGATATCGAGGGAGGCAAAATCCATCTTGGTGCCCCACTTGAACTCGACGATGACATCGGATAACCCGGGGCGGGAGACGGAACTGACGCGCACCACATTGCTGACCACGCCGACCAGTCCCTCGATCGGCTCCGAGATCAATCGCTCAACTTCAGCCGGCGCGGTTCCGGGATATTCCGTACGGATCGTTATCGTCGGATAAACGATGTCGGGCAGGAGATTCATCGATAGGCGGGAGAAGCCGACCATGCCGAAGACCGTCACGGCGACCATGATCATGGTAACGGTGACGCGGCGCGACGTCGAAAAATCGACCAGTCTCAATGGGTCCCTCGTTTCGGCCGCTCGCGGCGTTCCTCTTGCGTCTCTGCATCCGAAGGCTGGCGATCGGAGGGACTTTTCAAATTTGTTGTGTCGGCGGCGGCCTCTATCCCGACATCCCGCACAGCGGCGCCCTCTTTGAGCCCCTCATGACCAACGGTGATCACCCGGTCATCGGGGGTCAATCCGGACAACACCTCGACCCGATCGCCGTCGGTATAGCCGAGCTTGATCCGCACCCGCTGCGCGCGCCCGTCACGCACGGCGAAGACGTCATCGTCATCTGTTTCAAGCACCAGGGATTTCTTGGGGATGATGAGGGTGTTCTCGCGCAGATCGGTCACAATCCGCACCGTGGCGAACATGCCCGGCTTTAACAATCCGCCGGCGGAGGGGACATCTAGGGTCACTTTTACCGTGCCGCTGGAGGGATCGACGCCTGGGTTAATCATTCGAACCGTCGCCGGGAAAACGCGATCGGGCGCCGGATCGACGGTGATCCGGGCCTGCTGGCCTGCGCACAATTGCATCATCCGTTTCTCAGGGACTCGGATCCGGGCCTGCAGCGGCTCGAGATCGGCCACAACATAGACAACGTCATTGGAGTGGACCAGATCCCCGCGCTCGACATGACGCTCCATGACGACCCCATCAATCGGCGAGCGTATATTGGAGTACTCGAGCTGCAGCTTGGCTTGGTCCAGGGCGACTTCGGCGTTTTCGAACGCCGTGCGGGCGGTTTCCAGCGTTTCTGCGCTGATCAATTCCCGGCCCTGCAGTGTTTCCGCCCGTTTGAAGTTGGCTTCTGTTTGATCCCGATCAATTGTCGCCTGTTCAACGGCGAGTTGAAGCTCGTCCTTTTCCAATTGCAGGAGCAGCTGACCGGCCTGCACGACATCGCCCTCTTCAGCGGCAAGTTGTCTGGCGAGCCCTTGAACCCGTGACACCACCTCAATCCACCGCTCCGCCTCGAGGCGGGCATGGGTCTCGATGTAACTGGACATCTCTCCGCGTTCAACGGGCTGAGTCTTCACCGGCAGGGCCGCCTCACTTCCGCCGCCACTCCAGGCGCCCCGGCGGTCGCCGTGGGAAGCCTTCTCGTCTCCGGACCCACAGGCCGCAAGATGACCGGCCAAAACGACGACGATTATAGAGACCCACAATTTCAAGACGTCTCTTCCAACTCCTCGAAAACCCATGAGGCGCTTCCTCTCTCGAAAACCCGACCCTCGCAAGAACCCACCTCCCCCGAGCATATAGCAGAAGCGTCCATAAGGAATCTGCCGATTTCCCTCTCTATTTTCAGGTACACCGCCGGACACAGAAAGTGGATTGATCCGATCTAATTACTCACTCGCTCATAATAAGTTGCATGCCATCAGCCGGAAAATCGCGGCGCGTCCATGGATCCTCAATATGCCTTGGTCCCCAACTCACTAAAGGGTATAATGTAGCTGACAAACATGACCTTGTGTTCGCGCTCGAGTATCAGTGCAATATCACTGGAGGTGATGACATGAAACGGCTCTTGTCATTCATGGCGGCCTTATCTCTCTGCAGCGGTCTCGCATCGACCCGCGTATCGGCGGAGGATGGAAATGCGACGAGTCTTGGTTATCACGCAGGCACACAAATCATTCCAAGACCGGAAGAAATCTGTCCGGGGACCACATTTCTCCAAAATGACGATGAGTCCTTCGAGAATGGCTATTGCTGGCGATACGGCGGCTGCGTTCCACCCAATTACGGCGCTTGGGCCGAGTGTTACGACGCCGACTACGTCTGCGGGATCCAACTCATGCTGACCCAGGTCGGCAATTTCAGCGGCCAATCGATAGATATCTATGTTTGGGACTACGATGCTGATGGGAATCCCCCGCCAGGACCCGATCCAGGTAATGTTCTATATATGATATCAGGTCTGATTCCCGATCCCCCAGCCCTCTGGCCCGAAATCTCTCAGCACAATTATCAAGTGTGTACTTTTACAAACGGACCGCACTTTGTCGGATATTGGGGTAATTGGCCTTCCGGGTCTTGTGCCTTCTTTACGGCGGCTGACGAGAATGGATTCGGCATCGGCTGCCCCCGGACCAGGGTCACGGCCGGGTCAGCCTATGGAACCGGTTGGGTCCCTGTCAACCTGGCCTTCCCCAACTGCCTGGATCTTGGCATTCGGGAGTATGCCGGAATGGGGGATTGCCAGCCCACACCGAATCGCAGCACGAATTGGGGAATGATCAAGGCGCTTTATTAAGGCCGTTGCGGCGGCTATCCGTCATGACAGAATAATCCATCCGGCTGCATAGTCAGTCCATCCGGCTGCAGATTCCGTACGATCCATTTGCAGCCTCATGGTTCTCTTCGTAAGACGAATAAATTCCAGGCCCACCGCTCTTTCAAGACGGATTTAAGAGCTTCGTCTAATTCATTGGCATACTTCATCAGCCACCTTGGGTAGAATATTGTCTCAAAGGAACGAGGTTTGTAATTCCATCCGGCCAAAGCGGCGCCCTTGCGAACGATCGGCTCTTGAAATAATCTTATGGGAACACCAAACAAGCCCTGCCACATATCATTGACGAAAAAACCGATTCCCATTTCATGCGCATCGACAACAAATCCCTTTCCCGAAAAGAATCGTTTCCACTCGCGCGGCGTTTTGAAATTCACATGCGGCCCGCCGGATGTATCCATCACGCCGTTGCGTCGTCTTCTATTATTCTCCATCCTCCAATATCTTTCAAAAAGCGTCACGCGGTTCGGAACCGTGACGAACATCATCCCATCGGCCGTCAATCGATCCCGCAATAATTCAACCGTGTCATCCAGTGCGTGGACATGCTCAAGCACATCGAACGCCAGGATCAGATCGTATTCCCGGCCTGATTGATTGCTCCGCCATTCGCGCGCGTCATGCATGACGGGCTTGCTTTTCAGGCTTGACCAATCATATTGATCATAACTCAGTTTCAATTGTTCAACATCTAGATCCACGGCATCCACATGAATTCCAAGGCTTGCAAGATGATACGATTCCCGCAGGCACCCGGCCCCGAAATCGAGTGCTTTCACCGGTTTTTCCGGCGGGAGCGTCAATTTATTCAGCGCCTTGTCAAAGACATCCCATCGATATTGAACATTTCTGGTATTGCATCCTATTATCTTTGACACATCATTGGTTCTATCGAATGGAATATTCGATGCGCCTTCATCATGTTGAACATATAAGTTACAAGCATCGCCCGGGTCCGGCCGGCCCGCCTTGCTGTTGTAGGATAATTTTCCGGAGTGCCGTCTAATAAGATATACAATAAACAGCGGAATAATGAAGAGGCACAACATCAAAATCCACAGCGCCAAGGCAACGGCCAGCGTTGGGATGAACGCCGATAAGACCAGTAAACGGGTTCCGGTGGAAAGCCTGCCTCTTGGGCGGTTCACCGGATCTCGGATCCCGACGGCGCCTCCCCGCCGGTCCGCCGCCGTCCGGTGAGCCAGCTCCCGAGCCGCTCCGCCGCTTTGTTAATGATAAGGTAGGCGCTCGGGACGACGAAAAGGGTCAGCAGGGTCGACATCGAGAGCCCCCCGACCACGGCGATGGCCAGCGGGCGCATCAGCTCGGAACCCTGGCCGATTCCCAGCGCCAGCGGAGACATTCCGCAGAGCGTTGTGATGGTCGTCATGAGGATGGGCCGGAGGCGCACCGCGCCCGCCTCCACTACCGCTTGCTCCCGCGTCAGCCCGCGCTCCCGCCGTCCCCGCTCCGTATACTCCACCAGAAGGATCGCATTGTTGACGACAATTCCCGCAAGGAGAATCACCCCGAGCAAGACCGGGGCGCTGAGCGGTGTTCCGGTCACCCGAAGAATCCCTCCCACACCGACCAACGACATCGGGATCGCGATCAGGATGACGAGGGGATTGACCATGCTTTCGTACTGCACCGCCATGACAACAAAGACAAGGAAGACAGCCAGCAGCACCACGATGGTCAGCTGCCGGTTATTCTCACGAATTGATTCTTCCTCTCCCCCTACAAGAACGGCGATGCCATCCGGAAGCCTCAGCTCAGCTAGTCTGGCGCGGATCTCATTGTTCACCTCACCCACACTCGCCACTTCGGAGATCACATCTCCCGTCAGCCGCAGCACACGGTTCTGGTTTTCCCGAAGGATCGTCGTGGGTCCCAGCGTGTTGCGCACGGTGGCGATATCGCGAAGGTAGACCGGCGCATCTCCCTCCCGTCCGGGGAAAAGAGCGATGGAGCCCAGCTCCTCAGAACTCGTGAACCGTTCGCGGGGGAACATGACGCGCAGGTCGTATTCCTGGTTGGAGGAGGTAAACTGCGTCGCCACGGTGCCGTCCAGCGCCGTGCGGATGGTTTGGCCGACGGCGGCGACACTCAAACCGAGATAGGAGGCCCGTTCCCGGTCCAATTCGATCGACAACTCCGGGCTTGCCTCTTCCGCCGACGGCTCAAGGTTCTCGAGCCCGGGAACATCCCTCAGGAGAAGCATGATCTCGTCGCCGATCTGCTGCAGCTCTACCAGATCATCCCCCTGAATATCGAGGGAAACGGCCGAGCCCGACGTGGAGGTCCGCAGCCCGCGGATGCGGGGAGGACGAACAAAGATGCGGGCGCCCGGAAATCCCCGCTCGTTGATCTTCGCCTGCAGAGCTCGGACCCAGCTGTCGGCGCTCCCGCCGCGTTCCGACTTCGGCGCCAGGATGACATCGATGGATCCGCTCCCGGATCGCTCACTCGTAGACCCGCCCCACAGGAAACCGCCGGCCGTTGCGAAGACGCCGCGGACATCGGGCATCCCGGCAATGAGACCTTCCACCTCGATGGTCACCCGGTTCGTCTCCTGGGCGGAGGCGCCGGGGGGAAGGGTGATTCTGACACTCACATTGCCGTCATCAACCTGCGGAAGAAACTCGGTGGGAAGCCCCCTCGTCCAGAAAAAGATGCCCGCCAAAGCCGCCGCCGCACCGAACAGGACAGCCCAGCGCCACCGGATCACAAGTACCGGCGCCACCCGGCGGTATCCCAGGCGCAGCCGATTCACCGTGCGGTCGAAGCCCGCGACCAGCTTCCACCGGGACAACCCGCTCGAGAACCGGACCTTCGCAAGTTGAGCGGATAACATGGGGACAACGGTGAGCGCCACCAGCAGCGAGGCCAGGATCGCGAACGAAATCGTGAGAATCAGCTCCCTGAAAATGAGCGCCGCGAGCCCGCTGATGAGCAGGAACGGCACGACCGCGGCGAGATTCGTTGCGGTCGAGGCCACGACGGCGCTTTGGACCTCCGCGGCGCCGACGTGCGCCGCATCCTCGGGATCCTTGTTGCCCCCCTCGTAGTGGCGGAAGATATTCTCGAGCATCACAATGGAATTATCGATCAAGAGGCCCACGCCGAGGGCGAGCCCTCCAAGGGTCATAATGTTCAAGGTCAGCTTGCCCAATCCCATCATTGTGAAAGTCGCCAGAACCGCGATGGGGATGGCCAGGCCGATAATAAAGGTCTTGCGCAGCGATCCGAGGAAAAGCAGCACGATGAACATGGCGAGGCCCGCGCCAATCAGGGCGGCGTTGCGCACCGCGCCGACCGAGCTGCTGATAAAGTCGGCCTGATTCTGGATCGTCTGAAACTGAATGTCGCCCGGAATGAACCCGGCGCCCGCCAAGCGCGAGAGCCGTTCATCCACCTGATCGGCCACCGCCATCGTATTGGCGTTCGGCTGTTTCCTGATGGAGACCTTGACGGCCGGGAGCCCGTCCAACCGGGCCCACAGCCGCTGTTCCCGATGCGTATCCTGCACCAGCGCGATCTCCGACAGGGGGATCCGTCCACCCTCGGCGACAGGCAGAAGCACAGACTCCACATCTTTCACATTCCGGAATTTCCCCGCGGTTTTGCCGACGACCTCGCGGCTGGGGCTGGACACCCGGCCCGCCGCCACGTCCTGGTTCGCTGCGCGGATCGCTTCGATGACCTGCGAGACGGTCAGCCCGTAGGATCGAAGACGTTCCTGGTCCAGGATCACCTGGATCTCGCGAACGAGCCCCCCGGCAACGTCCACCGACGCGATCCCCTCAACGGTCAGCAGCTGCGGTCGCAGGCGGTACTCAACCCAGTCGCGCAGATTCACCAGGCTGCGGCTCGACGAGGAAAACGCCACCTCGTAGACGGGCATCTGCGATGGATCGAACTTGAAGATCATGGGAGGATCGGCTTCCTCCGGCAGATTCCCCCGCGCGCGGTCCAGATTCTTCGATGCATCTTGGAGCGCGAAATCGATGTTGGTGCCGTAGGAGAAGTGAAGGTTCACCCCCACGCGCCCTTCCTGAACCTCGGTCTCGAGCCGGACCAGATCCTCGGTTGTGGCGAGAGCGGCTTCGAGGGGTTTGGCCACCGTCTCCTCGAGAACCTCCGGCTCCACCCCGCGATCGTTCACCGACGCGCGGATTTGCGGATAAATGATGCTCGGCAGGAGATCGAGCGGAAGGCGGGCGAGGAAGAAAGTGCCCAGAACCAGGACGACCGATGTGAGCATGAGGATTCCCACGGGCCGCCGGATGGAGAAGCTGGAAAGACCCCTATGCTGTTGCTTTGAGCTTCCGTTCATCGACCCTTCTCCGACACCGCCGCGGCCGAATCCGGCTTTGCGACGCTGTTGCGGTCCACGATACGCACGTTCGCGCCGTCTTGCAGCGCATTGTTGCCGACGGTCACCACGACATCTCCCGGGGCAAGCCCCGAGGTAATCTCCACCCGGCCCTGCGACGTCAACCCGGTCGTCACAATCCGCCGGCGGGCCTTGCCCTCTTCAACAACGAAGACCGCCGCCGAGCCCGCGCCTCGCACCAGAGCCGATGCTGAAATCAGTAGAACATTTTCGCGGACGCCGAGCGCAAAGGTTGTCCGCGCCAGAAATCCGGGGCGCGCCAGGCGTGCGGTCTCCCCTTCCAGGGCGACCTCCACCGGAACAAGGCGGGTCGCGGGATCCGCGGCGGGGAAAATGCGCCGGATCCGTCCCTGAAAATGCCGATCCGGAATCGCGTCCAGGATGACCTCGAGTTCGTCACCGGCCTGAAGATCGACGACGTCCAGCTCCGAGATCTGCACGCGCACAACCATCGTACTGACATCCGCCAGTGTGAAGAGACGCGTCTGGGGCGCCACAATGTCACCCGCCTCGACATCCTTTTCTGTGACGACGCCCGTGATGGGGGCGTTCACGGTGGCAAACTCCAAGCGGGTGTGAAGCTGGTCGCGCTGAGCCTTGGCCGCCGAATAGGCGGTGCGTTCGCGTTCGTACTCGGGAAGGGTGATCACATTGCGATCCCGCAGCTGCTTGGCCCGCTCGAAAGCGGACTCGGTGACCTGGAAGGAGGCCTCCGCCGCGGCGAACTGGGCCTGAAGTTCACGGTCGTCCAGACGGGCCAGAAGATCGCCTCGCTGAACCTGGTTCCCTTCTTCGGCGTGAATAGAGAGAATCGCGCCGCTGAGCTGGCTGTTGACGCCGACGGTTCGAATCGGCTCAACGACGCCCGACACGGTCAATGAGCGGGCGATGGAGCCGGCCTCCACCGTGGCGACCTCGACGGATGCCGCTCGCGCGGGCCGGGAGGCGGACGAATTAGCAGCCTCGCCTTTCCCCCCGCAGCCCCAGGCCAGCGCGGCCAGTCCAAGACCGCCAGCAAGGATGGCGACACGGCCACGACACATCCGCATATTGAATTTACTCACGGGTTCGCACCTCTATCCTTTCACCAAGAACTACCTCGAGCCGCGCAACGGCCATGCCCAGCGCCTGGCGCGCGCGCACCACGGCGACCTCCGCTTCCGTGAGCGCCACCTGCGACGTCTGCAGTTCGAGGATGGTCGCCACGCCGATCTGGTAACGCTCTTCAAGAACCCGCAGATCTTCCAAGGCCAGCTCTCTGGCATGGTTGGCGATCTCAATCCCGCGCGCCACCGACGCGATCTCTCCGGTCGCCGATTCGACCGCGACCCGCACCGCCATCACCGCATCCCGCGCTTCGGCTTCCGCGAATCGTTCGCGGGCCGCCGCCCGTTGTACATTAGCCTCCCGCCCAAATCGGTCAAAAATGGGGAGGGATGCGGTAAGGCGAAGGTTCCAGCTCCTCTGGTCGGGAGGAAAATTGAAAGCAAACCAATCGTACCCGCCGCTCAATGTGGCGGATGGAAGATAGTCGGCGATTCCCGCCAGCCGTTCGGCCTGCCGGCCGCGGAGGGTCGCTTCCGCCGCGACGACCGATGGGGATGACCGGACCGCCTGTTCGATCAGACTCTCCGTCGGCGGCAAAACCGGCGCCTGCCCGGGGAGGGATGAGGAGACAGGGTGAATTTCGCCGGCCCTCCCGATCTGCCGGCCCAGCGCCAGCGCCGCCGTCCGCAGCATCAACTCCGCGTTGAGAACGCCGAGCTCCGCATTGTCGACTTCCAGCTGGGCCCGAAGCATGTCGGATGAGGTCGCCGTCCCCAAATCAAAGCGCGTCTCGGCGAAAGACAGCTGTTGGCGCGCCCGGTCGCGGCGTTGCTCCGCCAGCCGTTGGAGATCGGCGGAGGCGGCGGCATCGTAGAAAATCTCGGTGGTTCGGAGAATCGTTTGAAATGTCTGCAGACGATAGTCGGCGCCGGCGGCTTTGAGATTGGCCGCGGCGGCGCGGTTTTCCACAATCCGCCGGCCACCGGAAAATAGCTCGAGGCTGGCCGAGATCTGTGCGTTGTAGCTTTCGGAAACAAGCCGCCCCGTCGCCGTATCGACGCGCTGGTCGCTTGAGTTGGAGTACCCTGAACTCATGGTCAGCGATGGCAGCCACAGCCCGCGGGCCTCTAAAAGATCGGCGCTTGCCGATGAAACCGCTGCAGCGGCGCCCACCGTTGCGGGATCATTGTCCAGCGCCAGGCGGATCGCCTGCTCGAGATCAACTTCTTGCAGCGGCGCTTGCGCGCCGGCGGCGGAGAATACCGCTAACCCTGCGGTGACACCCGCGATAGCCAGAACGGCAGGAAAGAACCTTGGCTTTCTCACTCCACCCCCTTCGTCGCGGCCGGCCTCAGGGATTCACGAATTTTGACGGCCATTTGACCACAGTAATACAGCCGCGGGCCTTCTGTCATCCAGGGCAAGGAGTCTTCGATGGAAGAAAGCATACCGGCCCCGCGGCGGCGATGCTAAACTGAGGCCAAGCTCGCAAGCCGAACAGGGTTAGCAGAAGGGACGCCATGAAGTTCACTGTTCAAGAAGAAGGAACGCTCCTCGAACTGCTCTGCCGAAAGCTCCATCCGGCCTCCCGCACCACCGTCCGGAAATTGATTCAGCGGGGAGCGGTCACCCTGGATGGTGAAACCGTGACCCGGGGCGATGTGAGCGTGCTTCCTGAACAAACCGTCGAAATTCAAAAGCAACAGGGCGCCAGGACGAGCGGATCCACCTTTCCGATTCTCTACGAAGACGATCATGTGATTGCCGTGAACAAACCCGCGGGGCTGCTCTCCATCGCCACGGACAAAGAACGAACCAAGACTTTGTATAAGGGCCTTAATCAATATGTGCAACTCCGCTCCAAAGGGAGGGAGCGGATCTTTATCGTGCACCGCCTGGACCGGGAGGCCTCGGGGATCATGCTGTTTGCGAAAAGCCTGGAAGCGCAGGAGCGCCTGCAGCGCGGCTGGCCGGGAACGGAAAAACTCTACTGCGCCCTGGTGGAAGGCCGTCCGCCGCAAGCGGAAGGAACCATTCGCAACTGGCTCAGGGAGAATCGCGCCCACAAGGTCTATTCCTGCCCGGAGGGTCCTGAAGCGAAGCTCGCCGTTACACATTACCGGCGGATCAAGGTGCTGCCCAAACACACCCTGCTGGAGATCCGTTTGGAAACAGGGCGCAAGCATCAGATCCGCGTTCACCTCGCCGAGATGGGGTATCCGATCGTCGGGGACCGGCGCTACGGAGCGAACCAAAGCCCGATTCGTCGATTGGGGTTGTGCGCCTATTCCCTGGCCTTCGATCATCCTTTCAGCGGCCGGCGGGTGAAGCTGGTCATCCCCATATCCAAAGCGATGCGGGACTTTCGGGGCAAGCGGTAGCCCGCTTTATTCCGGCCGGCGGATGCGCAAGCCAGCCTCCGGATGTGCGCAGCCGGCCGGCGGATGCGCAAGCCGCTGTAGGCCTTTTTGTTTTAAAAGCTTTTTTTATAAGCTCTTTTTTAATAGCTCTTCCAATTGAAACTCATGCCGTATGGGATGCATGACGGCATGTTCAAGCATGGCGTCCACACAATACTTCACCTTCCAGCGGGATTCGTACTCCGGCCGGCCGAACTTGTCCTCGGGAACGCCGGCAAGGGGACTTTGCCAGCGCATCGCAAGATGATCGATATAGTCATTCGCCTCGGCTGCCATCGTATCCTTACCGGGCGCCGGTTCGATTCCCGGATCGGGAAGTTGCAGCACGTCGCACATCCACACCATGTAGCCTCTTGCACAAGCACATATATGAAGAAGCAGCGTCTCCAAGGACGCGTAGTCAGGATCCGCCGTGGCCGGAAGGGCCAGTCCCGCCCTTTTCGCGCGCTTCCACATTTCGAAGCAGCTGCGAAGGTGGTGATCGTGGAGTATAACCATGGCCCGCGCGCCCGCATAGAGATAGTCCGGAAGACCGTCTTTTACATTCATTTTTTTTATCCCTTCATTGAACGCATGGCTTTCCCGCCGATTCTCACTCCTTTGAATTTCCCAGCAGCACCAGCTTCCTGCTCTGAACGGATGCGCCGCTGCTCAGGCGAACAAAATAAACCCCAGCGGGCCGTCCCCGATGGTTCCAGATCAGATCATGGCGCCCGGCCGCCGCGTGATGGCGGATGGTTTTGTACAATCGCCGGCCCAGAGGGCTGAAAACCTCGAGCTGAACCCGACATGGCTCCGGGACCAAATAGAATAGATGCGCCTCCGCCGATCCCATGCTGGGGCTCGGCACGATCAGGGTGGGGCGCGCCCGGGATTCATCCGGCGCGCCGACGCTCGAACCCTCCACATTGATCCTCAGAAGCCAGATGTCCATATCGCCTGCGCCAAAGGCATCGGACCACCCCACCATGGCGTAGGCGCCATCCTGCGTCGGCCGGGCGCAGAAACCATGGTCGAAGCTTCCATCGCCCGCTCCATAATAACGCTCCCAGCAGAGATGGCCCTGTCCATCGATTCTGACCAGGTAATACTCGCCTTCATCCAGACCATAGGGATTGACGTAGCCGCCGACTAAAAAGCCCTGATCCAGGGTTGGGGAGATCGATAAAGCACAGCCGATCTCTCCGGTGCCGAAGCCGCAGCTCCACACGCTGTCGCCGGCGGCGTCCACTTTTAGTGTCGCAAAGAACAATCCCGTAATGACGAATCCATCGTCATCGGATTCGCAGAGCGCCCAGCCCTCATCGGGTTCCAGCACGCGGCCATAGGTTCGATTCCAAAGTTGTGTTCCATCTTCCGCCGTCCGAACAATGTGATAATCCCAGTCGCCGATTCCAGTGTAGGCCGATCCTCCCGTGACATACCCGCCGCCGCTGACCTCGGCCACGGAGAAGGCCACGCTATACTCGCCGCCGGGATAAGCGTTGCGCCACACGGCATCACCATCCGCATCGGTTTTGACAAGATAGCAATGGCCGCCGCGGCGCCCGGCAATGATATAGCCCCCGTCGGTGGTTGCCTGCACCGAATAGGCCTGCATCTCGTAATCACGCGTCCATAGCGAATCACCGGATGCATCCACTCGCAGCAGATTTCCGATCCCCTCGGTCATGCTGACGGCATAACCGCCGTCGGCGGTCTGCGTGACGCCTGTCGCAACATCGGTGCTCACGTCACCGTATGTGCGTGTCCACAGGGTATCCCCGCTCTCATCCGTCTTGATGAGATAGACATCCCACGAACCGACGGCGAAGGAGGAACCGTATCCCGCAATGATAAAGCCGCCGTCGGTGGTTTGTTCCATCGACTCGGCGTAGTCGTACCCGCCGCCGCCGAACGTCTGTGTCCATAGGATATCCTGGGCCGGGGCCGGGCCGGCCCCGGCGCAGGCGATTGAAATGAGAATCAAATATAGCGGGAAAGATCGCATGCGGCGCCTCATCTGACCAGCAGCATGCGCCGCGTCTCACTCTTTCCGTTCCAGTTCAGGCTGTAAAAATAAACACCGCCGGAAACGGCCTCCCCGGATTGGTTTGTGCCATCCCAGCAGACGCTATAGGTACCCGGACGTTGAGAGACATTCTGCAGCATGCGAACCAGGCGTCCGGTCACGTCGTGGATCGTCAGTATCAAAGGGCGGCCGCTTTCACCCGGAATATCGTATTCGATTCGAGTGAAGACAGTAAAAGGGTTGGGCGCATTTCGACCCGCCAGCAGCGTGGCCGGCGGATCGATCGGCTCGATTGCGCTGGGCTCGATGATGGTCTCGATCGTCAGTTTCGGAAAAGCAGCGCCCTCTGCCATCATCAACCCACCGAAGCTCCCGGCCCGTATTGTTAATCCGGCGAACGGCTCCTCGGCCTCGACAAGATCGATGACAAACGATGTTACGTCGAAGCTTATGACTTGTCCCACCCATGGATCCGGCGTTGCGATCACATCGAGAAGATTGCCGTCCGCCACTTGAAAATCAGACAATTCAGCGACGCCGTTCCCGACATATCCATCGACGGACAAGTTGTCTGGAATCTCCCCGTCAACACCCAGTCCAAAAACACCGACATCCGTGATCCTTATTTCGAATGTGGCGGCGCTGATAACCTCCCCGGGCGGAACGCTGAAAGTGGAGATGTCGAACTCGGCCATTGACCGGGCTTCACCTTCCGTTCCCAGCACTGCGTCGTTGAAAGTGGGATAGGGTCCGTTGTCGCCGACGCCGTCGAACGGCTCCGCGTCGATGACCTCGAAGTCCACGGGCGGATTTTCAATCGTGAAGTTCGAATCCGCCAGAGCCGCCGAGCCGCAGAAGACGAATGCGAGCGCCAGATATCCGATCGTTCGTATCATTTTGCGCGTCATCATAGTCCTCCTTATGACAATATTCCTTCGTGTGAATGAGAAATTTTCCGTCCCTGATGGGCACAAGGATTTTAACGCCTGATCGGGGTTTGGGTCAACCGCAGCTTTTTCCAGCTTGACCGGCCATCAGATCAAGATTTTCTTCGGTGGGCCTCCACATAACCATCCGATCCCCTTCTTGCTTTGCCGTCATATAGATAAAATTCAGATCGGGAGTGACCTGCTCAACGATCATCCAGGTCTTATGCTCGATGTTGAAATATCTGAACATCGTTCCATAATTGTAGACGCGCCCTTTATCGTCGTAGACCTTCCAGCTGTCTTGGAGCGCCCAGCCGCCGAGAATATATTCAATGGTCCAATCCACATGGATGATCAAGTCTCCTCCCTCGACATCTTTTGACGCAATTTCGACACGCCATGAACCGACCAGAAAATCGAACTGCGCGGTTTCCGGCGGGGCTGAGGGGTCGAGGGTCCCGAATTCATTATTCGCGTTGTCAGCGGCGCGGGCGCCGGCCAAAGGGAGCAAGAGGACCAAGGTCCACAGGCCGAAAAATAAAGCTGATCTGCGATTGTGCATGCTCGCCTCCAGAAAATGTTGGATCCTAAAATTCCATGGCGGAATTTCGGATTTTTGGGGGGGCGGATCCGCACTCCTTCGTCCGGCCCCATTCCCAATCCGCCTTGGAATATACCATGAAAGGCATCAGGGAACACGGACTTACTCCACGCGGTCAACCTGCCGGTACTGCAGCGCTTCCAGAATCGGCTCCGGTCCGATTGTTAAAGTTCGCGCGGCCTCAGACCCTCTCACCCCGGAGTCAGCGTTTGCGCCGGCGCCATCCCCATCCGCCAGATCCGCAATCGTCCGGGCGACCTTCAAGACGCGGTGATAGGCCCGCGCGCTCAGTCCCATCTTGCGAAAGGCTTTGCGCAGCGTGATCTGCCCCGCCCCATCCGGCCGGCACCAGCGGTTGATATCCTCGGGACACAGGGCGGCATTGCACAATGTCGGACCCTGCCGCTTCGCTTGAATCATGCGCGCTTTAACAACACGCCGGCGGATGTCGGCGCTCGTCTCGCCGCCGCCATGCCCTTCGAGATCCTCCAATGCGACGGAAGAGACATGCACATGCAGGTCGAAACGATCCATGAGGGGGCCGGAGATGCGGTTGAGGTAGCGGTGTTTCTGCCCTTCCGAGCAGCGGCACGGCTTCCGGCTTGAATCGCTGGAGCCGCTTTGTCCGCAAGGGCATCCC